>JBCCZF010000431.1:0-3482 GCA_039188035.1 Bacteroidota bacterium
GGAATATGCAATACAAAGACCCGTTTTTGTCTCCCCGCCATTTAAACGAGTTCGAGTATTTTCGTTTCTAGGTGGAACTTTTCATCTTGAACGTCGAGATGGGTGTCGAGTTGCAGGTTCGGTGAAGTCCTAAGTCATGTTATCCTATGCTCCCGAAATCAATATTAATGTTTCCCGGTTTCCCGGCCTTCCCATCCGCTTTTGCCTTCGTCAATAAAGATTTCGTGAACCGTTCTGCTGACCCGTTCGTCCACTTCTTCCACGAGTCGTACCCGTAAAGGATTGGTAAGTTTCTTTTGCCATTCCAGGGCGGGGGCATAGGGGGTGTCGCCTTCGGCTAGCTCATAGGCGAAATAGGCCCACTTTTCCGTAAAAAAGTTGCCCTCCATAGCCGGAATCATCTGTTGCATATTGGATGAAAGGAAGCTTAAGGAAAGCGCCCTGGCCCAATAGATCCAAGGGCCTCCAGTGATGTACATATACGGATTGAGCAATCTGGGCCTCGATTCCAGCCCCGCATTGGCATAGTGCAATTGAACACCACAGAATCCGATTCCGGTTTCTTCATTATAGAAGGTGATCCAGGGCACATCCTCCTCCATGAGGAGGTCGGTGAGGTCGGGCATATGGGCCACATCATAGGTGATAATTTCATCACGGACAGCGTCATGCCAGGCCGCGTGGGTAATTTGCTCCCGTTTGAACACGATTTCCGCATTTCGCAGCGCGATACAATCGATTCTTTCATTGATACGCATGGAAGTACTGCTCGTAAAGTAGGGCACACCCGGATAAAATTGGTAACGTACAGAGGCATCTACTTCGGGAATCTCCCTGAGGTTGCCCCACATTTCCGCAGTGGTCATTACCGGCCCTGCCATGTATTTTACATTTTGGGGTGGCTTCCAATCGGCCGTATGCGTCCAAGGCCGTGGAGGTGAGTAAATTCCGGGATTCCAATGTATGGCCCCATTGGTTTCCATCCTATGGAACAAGGGGAAATCCGGTTTGTTCTTTAAAGTGATTTGATCAAGGTGTCCGGAATTGGGATGCAGTGCAACAGTGTAGTAGTCATTGTCTATCTGTAGTCCCGGGGCCTCGCCCTGCACCCTTAAATCCGTTTGATATGTTTTCACCAATGCTTCCCCATTATTGTAATAAACCAGGAATACCTGGCTTTTATTGGCTTTTACATCGGCCAAGAAAGCTACCCTTGCCGTAACCGTGGGCATCCATAGCGGAATATCCCTGGTAGGAACGCCGTTTCCATCGGGAGCAAGATCATCTTCCTTTAGATACTTTTTAACATCATATACTTGGGATGGTATCTCCTTGTACTCATAGGTTTCCGGGTCAATGGCCACAACGCGGATTTCCCGTGTAAGATCATTTGCCTCATCGGGATAAAAAGGCAGTAAAACCTCTACGGTCGAGGCGTTTCGATCGATACCTGCAGTTTCCGAAACGACCAGTCCCTTATAATTCTTCCAAGCCTTGTTAAATACCCCTGCCTGTTGCGGCGCAGTGACCTTTTTGGTTGCGGATAAAATCATATCCGTTTTCACAGCTCTGATGTTTTTCTTCATTCTGACCCTTACGGTAATCTCATAGTCCTTTCCAGGTTCCCATTTGACCCAACCTACAAGATGCGGATGTTGGTATAGGGTGCCATCCTGTGAAAGCCCATAGCCGGATGGGGGCCTATGGCTTAAGGCAGGCCTGTCCATATCGGTGATGGCATCGGCACGGTGCAGGTCCACAAAACGCATTGTTTTTCCGTTCACGGCAGCTTCCACCTCAATGATCGAGGCATGGGGCAAATCGAGCTCGGCTATAAAATGATAGAAAGGAATGGCCGGGCACGGATATCCCATTTCAAGAGATGAAATTTCCAGTTTTTGAATCTTGGAGGCATAGGTGTTCGGGGTACAAAAAAACAAGTATCCCAGTAGTAGGAATGCTGGAATGCATTGGTTGTGCTTCATGGATATTTTTTGTGCCATAAGGGATTTCATGCTGTGTTGTGGTCGCATTTTGTGCCGATTTAAATTAAATGTTTCTTCTGCTATTGCGTGGTGATCAAGTTCATTTTTCGCAACGCGTCCACACCGCTTTCCCAACGCCCCCCGGCGCCCCAAATGTAGTATGAGAAGTACATGGTGCTTTTCTGGTAAATCGGGGTCCAGGGCTGGAATTCCGTATAGTAGTGATGGGCGTCATTGTTTCTTGGGTGGTTCATCCACATATGCAAAAAGAGCGGTTGGTCCACGGGGTAGGCCCCTACAAAGGTGATATCCTCTTTGGTATCATAACCAGCGTTCCAACCTTCTTTTAGGAAGAATGCCCTGCCGTAATATTTTTCCGGTTTCATCCGGTATTCCTTTAGACCATCCAATTCAGGGATGGTGAAAACATCTTCGGTCCAATGCTTCTCGCCCAATACCAATATGGGCTGTGGGCCGAGCACATTGGCCTCCGGGTTTTTAAAAGTTAGTGCAAACCGCACCTCCAACAACGGGGAATTGCCGTAAAGCGTGAATGTCTTTTCAAGTCGATTCCCGAAGTAATCCGTCCACATGCGCACCCGTACATAATCGCCTTCGCTCTTTATAATTTCTGCATTGTACACCTGGTGGGTCTCCATGCTGCCCTGACCAAGGAAATCCTCAAACCCGCCATAGGGATAATACCCCCGATACCTAAAAGGCCTTTTGTCGTCAATGGCCTTCTTGGGCCAAAGCTTAAACAATACATTGTCATCACGACTTTTGATCCTGTACTCGATTACCCTTGCTCCCGTGGCAAGTAAGGTTACTTGGACACTATCATTTTCCATACGGAATTCCTGGACCCCATCGCTGTTCAAATCCTGGGCGTAGACATAGGGTTTGCCCTCCGCTTTGCCCACACCAAGTTGTGATATATAGTCCACACCCAGCGCGGAAACCTTTACGCTATAGCTGCCTGGCTTGACCTTTAATTTAAACGACAAGTCTTCAAATTTGCCCGTGGCCGCATTGCAGTTTTGAGAGGTTTTAAATACTACTTTGTTCCGCTTATTGGTGTCCATCACTTCCAACTTCACCGGAAAGGAGGATTTGCTGCTGAAGTTATGTAGGGTCACCGGGTAGTCCACTTCCGGTGTATGCCCATAAAGTAGGCGGTGCACGGAAATGGCTTGAGGCATGTCCAACATATTCAACGTGCTTTTTTTCTTTCCGTCCCATGAATAATGTACGGCTATTGGATTTGTCCTGTCCATGGCATCCTTTGTGAGGGACAACCCAAGACGAAGTGTTTGTGTAGTACCGGGGGGCATATTAACGGGAGTTGGCAATGGGTCTTTTAGCTTTAATCCTTCAGGAAGGGCAATTTCAAGTTTGCCCGATACGGCTTTGGCATACCTGTTAACCATACGGAGCACAAGGTCATATCCTTCCACTTCGGTTTCCAAATCAATCTTATCGCCAAAGTAGTCCTCC
>JBCCZF010000432.1:0-3476 GCA_039188035.1 Bacteroidota bacterium
AGTACAGCTTGTATAAATAGATCCAGAAGTTCGTTATCTTTCTGGGGCGAAAATATACGGTTATGGTTGCTTCCAAAAAACGGGAATTGATAGATTCCCTCTACCAATTCGAGCAGTTACGTGAGGTTCCCAAAGAACAACTCCAATGGCTCTGGGAACATTTGCAGATCCAGGAGGTTCCCAAGGGAGGATATCTCTTTGAGGCAGGTAATCCCATAGATGATTTAATATTTATTTTTGAAGGCGATTTTGAGCTTTATCTAATACGGAACAACAGTAAAAAAGCGTTTGGCCGACTTCGGCAAAACGATATTACCGGCCTGCTTCCTTTTTCACGGGCCAAAACGGCATCCGGGTTCGCCATAGCCACGACCTCCGGTAAGGTAGGGAAACTGCATCGGAGGTTTCTCAAGGAATTGATTCAGGGGAACTACGAATTGACCGAGGTCCTGGTACATGAAATGAACAACCGCATCCGTAACCTCACCCAGATTGAGGTACAGAACGAAAAATTGATTGCATTGGGCAAGTTATCTGCAGGACTGGCGCATGAACTCAACAATCCCGCCTCCGCCATGGTGCGCAGTGCAGAGCTCTTGAAGCAGCACCTAATGGGGCTACCGGAAGACTTTAAACGGGTGATCAAGATCAAGGCGGATGATGGGGCCATAGATGCCATAAACACCTTTATGTACCAAAAATTGGAGGAAAAACCCAACGGGTTGTCCCTCATGGAGCAAAATGACCTGGAGGATGATCTTTACGATTGGTTTTCCGATTGTAGTATGGACGATAAGTTCGATCTGGTGCCCTTATTGGTGGAATATCAATTTACGCCCAATGATTTGCAGTACGTGAAGTCCTTGCTACGCGAAGTGGATTTTAACCCGGTACTCAAATGGATTATACAGAACATGACGACCTATACCACGGTGGCCGATATCAAAGAGGCTTCCTCGCGCATAGCCACCTTGGTAAAGTCGGTAAAGACCTATTCCTACATGGACCAAAGTCTGGATTTTCAGTGGTTGGACCTTCACCAGGGTATCCAGAGTACCTTGAACGTGCTCAATCACAAATTGGGCAAGGCAGGGCACGGCGTGGTTACCGAATTTGATGAGACCGTAGCAAGGATAAAGGGCCTTCCGGGCGAGTTAAACCAGGTGTGGACCAACCTCATCGATAATGCCATTGATGCCCTACCCCAAACGGACGGGCTGTTAACGGTTCGTACCAAGGCCGCGGGGAACTTTGTCTATACCTACATCCAGGATAATGGCCATGGTATCGCCGAGGAACACGCCAACCGTATTTTTGAGCCTTTTTTCACTACAAAGGAGGTGGGCAAGGGAACCGGATTGGGCCTGGACGTGACCCAAAAAATCATTAAACAACACAACGGCCAGATAAAGGTTACCTCCAGACCTGGGGAGACCATTTTTGAGGTATGCTTGCCCATAGGAAACAATGTAGAAGAAGAGAACAGGTGAACAAACCCATTATTCTTATTGTGGATGACGATGCCCAGGTCTTGGCGGCACTTCGGGCCGACTTGCGATCCCGGTATCGGAATGAGTATCGGATTATGGCTACTTCTTCGGCCAAGGAAGCGTTGGACGCTATCGTTTCGCTCAAGAACAAAGGCGCGGAAATAGCCCTATTCCTTTCCGATCAGCGCATGCCGGAAATGCTTGGGGTAGATTTTTTGGAACGGGCCCTTAAATCCTATCCCCAGGCCAAGCGCGTATTGCTTACGGCCTATTCGGACACGGATGCCGCTATAAAGGCGATCAACGAGGTGCAGTTGGACTACTACCTGCTAAAACCGTGGAATCCTCCGGAAGAGAAGCTTTTTCCCATCATAGACGATGTGCTTCAGGACTGGTTGGCCCATTATGTCCCGCCCTTCACTGGACTTCGAATTGTGGGTTATCCCTTTTCCCCTAACACCCATTACATCAAGGATTTTTTGGCCGGTAACATGTTCCCTTATCGATTTTTGAACGTGGAAAATGAGGATATGGCCCAGGAATTGGTCGCCAGCAATCATTTGGGGGATACGGATTTACCTGCGGTCTTTTTTGAGGACGGGAATTTACTAAAGAACCCGGCCCTTACCGAAATTGCCCAAAAATTGGGTCTTAACGTAAAGGCGAAAGAAGAGGTATATGATGTTATTATCATTGGTGCGGGGCCTGCAGGTTTGGCGGCAGCGGTATATGGGGGCAGCGAGGGGCTTAAGACCTTGCTCATAGAGAGAAAGGCCCCAGGGGGACAAGCCGGGACCAGTTCCCGAATTGAGAATTATCTGGGCTTTCCCAAGGGTCTCAGCGGTTCGGATTTGGCCAGGCGTGCCATTACCCAGGCCACACGTTTTGGTATCGAGTTCCTTTCGCCCATGGCCGTATCGGGGATTACCGCAAAAGGTTCGTATAAGTCTTTGGAGCTTTCAGACGGTAGCGCGGTAATCGGAAAGGCGGTCATTATCACTACTGGAGTGGACTATCGCAAGCTCACCAATACGGGTATGGAGGCCCTTACCGGGGCTGGGGTATATTACGGGGCGGCCACCACTGAAGCAAATACCTGCAAGGGCGGGGTTGTGTACATAGTAGGTGGAGGTAACAGTGCAGGTCAGGGGGCCATGTACCTTTCCAAGTTCGCGAAAAAGGTAAGCATTGTAATTCGGAGGGAATCCTTGGCGAGTACCATGAGCTCCTACCTTATCGATCAGATAAACAATACGGGAAATATTGAGGTCGTCCCTTTTTCCGAAATTATTGAAGCCAGAGGGGATAAACGTTTACAATCCGTTGTCCTACGGGACAACCAGAACAAAAAACAAGAGGCCCGGGAGGCCCGGGCCGTTTTTATCTTTATCGGGGCCCGTCCATATACGGAGTGGACCGGAAACGACTTTGCCAAGGACGAAAAAGGTTTTTTACGCACGGGACGGGACATTGCGGACCGTGAGTTGCTCCATACCCATTGGAAAAAGGACAAACGACCCTATCTTTTGGAGACCAACGTCTCCGGGGTCTTCGCTGCAGGAGATGTTCGTAGCGGGGCGATGAACCGGGTCGCTTCGGCGGTTGGGGAAGGGGCCATGGCCGTGAGCCTGGTACATAAATACCTGAGTGAGAATTAGGAACGTCGTCCCCGATAAAAGGATGCAATTCAATGGGCTAATCTACAATAATGCTCTGGGAACCCCTTGTTTTTGACGCCTTCGAAACTGGTTTGGGGTCTGCCCCGTATGGGTTTTAAAGAACTTGGAGAAATGGTTGGGGTATTCGTAATACAGCGCAAAGGCAATTTCTTTTACAGATTTTGTAGTATTCCTTAACTGGGAGCTGGCCAAGGAAAGGATATGTCCGTAAATATGCTCGGAGGCGGTTGAATCCGTGATGCGCTTTACAATGGCATTGAAATGGTTGGGATGGAGACCCAGTTTGTCCGCGTAAAATTGTACCTGG
>JBCCZF010000433.1:0-3475 GCA_039188035.1 Bacteroidota bacterium
CCAAAATCCCATAGGAAAAATAATCATTTTAACACACTGTAAAACAATATATTACCTTTTTTAGCAATACGAAAGTATTGGTACAAAACTTCGGAATGGGAAGGGTTGGCCCACTACCACTTGCCACCTATTGAAGGCCCCTTATACGTTAAACCGAAAATGCATCACATCCCCATCCTTTACGATGTAATCCTTCCCTTCCACACGCATTTTGCCCGCCTCTTTTACCTTTTGTTCACTTCCCAAGGAAACATAGTCGGCATAGGCAATGACCTCGGCGCGGATAAAGCCCTTTTCAAAATCCGTGTGGATTACCCCAGCGGCTTGGGGTGCAGTGGCCCCCACGGGAATGGTCCAGGCGCGTACTTCTTTTTCCCCGGCCGTGAAATAGGTTTCCAACTGTAATAAACTGTAGGCGCTACGGATCAATTTGGCGGAACCTGGTTCTTCCAAACCTAAATCCTCCAAGAACATTTGGCGTTCATCATAGGTTTCGAGCTCGGTAATATCGGCCTCCGTGGCCACGGCCAAAACAAGTACTTCCGCATTTTCATTGGCCACGGTCTTTTTTACCTGTTCCACATAGGTATTTCCGGAAACCGCAGAGCCCTCGTCCACATTGCACACATACATCACAGGTTTATCCGTAATCAACTGCAAGGGCGCAACGAACTCCAAATACGCATCGTCTTCTACCGAAATGGCCCTAGTAGAAGTTCCCGATTCCAATCCCTCTTTTAATCTCATTAAAACCGCCTCCTCTTTCAGGGCGTCCTTATTGCCCGTTCTGGCGGCCCGTTTTACCTTATCCAGTTTTTTTTCCACCGATTCAAGGTCTTTTAACTGAAGTTCCATATCTATGGTCTCCTTATCCCGGATAGGATCGACGGAACCATCCACATGAACCACATTATCATTGTCAAAACAGCGGAGTACATGGATTATGGCATCGGTCTCGCGTATGTTGCCCAAAAACTGGTTTCCCAAACCTTCACCCTTGCTGGCCCCTTTTACCAGACCCGCGATATCCACAATTTCTACCGTAGCCGGTACAACACGTACTGGATTTACCAATTCCTCCAACTTCTCCAGGCGATTATCGGGGACATTGACCACCCCGATGTTGGGCTCAATGGTACAAAAAGGAAAGTTGGCACTTTGGGCCTTGGCATTTGACAGACAATTAAAAAGGGTGGACTTCCCTACGTTGGGCAGACCTACGATTCCTGCTTTCATGGATAAAAACTAGAGATTAGACTTGAAATGTTGGCATGGGATGCCCGTATCGCAATTTGGCCGCAAAGATAGATTTTAAACCGGAATTTTAAACCGGTGGCGCACGGCAACGAAAAAATCCGGGCGGTACCCGGATTTTTCACTTTTACAAGGCAGGCCCAAGACCTAGTCCTCCGGATGCATAAATCGCTGTTTGCCCAGTAGTTCCTCTTCGGTCTCTACCCTATCCTCATCCGGCACACAGCAATCCACGGGACATACGGCCGCACATTGCGGTTCTTCATGAAAGCCCATACATTCAGTGCACTTGTCCGGGGAGATATAGTAAATCTCATCGCTAAGGGGCTCCTGGACCTCATCGGCGTTCACAGCCTCGCCGCCAGGCAATACAATATCGCCTTTTAAGGAAGTACCATCGCCATACCGCCATTCGTCCGCACCTTCGTAAATAGCCGTATTGGGGCATTCCGGTTCGCAGGCACCACAATTAATACATTCATCCGTTATAATAATTGCCATAGGTTTTCTTTTTCTATAACGTCGTACAACCAGGAAATCCTATTGGCGGATTGTTCCGGGCTTGCCCCGGATTCGCCCAACCATTGCTCTCCCTTTTTGGTTTTCTATACGTATTTTTGCAATTTCATCTTGTTATGGACCTATCTTAGGTCTCATACAAAAGTAAACCCTATCGGATTCCTAGACAAATATAATGGCCGACCTTGAACGCAGATTAGAAGCTTTTGTTAAACTTGGAAAATTTCTAAAGGATTTTTGTGAATACCCTAAAGATGAGTCTTCTAAAGCGTCTTTGAAGAACCCTTGGGCCATGGACATGGAACACCATCTTGGCCTAGCGGAGAAGGCCAACAGTTGGTTCACCCAAGAAAATATACGGTATGCCCTAGGGCAATGGGGAGAGCTTTTGGACTATGGAAACCTAGGAGGTTGGATATCCGGATATTCCCTGGACTTTTTTAAAAATAGAAAAGTGGCCCTGATTATGGCCGGGAACATACCCTTGGTAGGGTTTCACGATTTTTTGGCCATATTGCTTACGGGGAATTCGGTTGTTACGAAACTGTCTTCCAACGACAATGTCCTGCTTCCTTTTTTGACAAGATACTTGATTCATCTGGAACCTGCCATGGAGGAAGCCATTCACTTTACCGATAGGCCCTTGAAGGACTATGATATGGTAATTGCCACGGGCAGCAATAATACGGCCCGTTATTTTGAGGATTATTTTAAACACAAACCGCGTATAATCCGAAAGAACCGCAACTCGGTCGCCATCCTAACCGGGCATGAAAGGGCGCATGAACTGGTCGCCCTGGGGGAAGATATCTTTCGATACTACGGTCTAGGCTGTCGAAGCGTATCCAAGATTTTTGTCCCCAAAGGGTATGTTTTTGATACATTGTACCATGCACTCTTTTCATATAAGACTATTTTGGAACATCCCAAATACACCAACAATTACGATTACAACAAAGCCGTATTTTTAATGAGTGAATTTAAATTCCTGGACAACGGATTTCTTATGCTAAAGGAAGACGAAAGCTATGCCTCACCAATTGCCACACTATTCTATGAAACCTATGAATCCAAGGAAGTGCTCAAACAAAGAATCCAAGGGAAACGGGATTCCATCCAATGTGTTGTGGCCGACGGTTTCATGCAAGATGAAATTTTCTTTGGACATACCCAAAAACCAAGTCTAACGGATTATGCCGATGGGGTGGACACTGTTGACTTCCTGTTAAAAAGATAACAGAATTATTTGTTTTCTATACCGCACTTTCCACTTAAATTTAGCACCTTTAGGGGCTTAAAAAATAGCATCCCATGAAAAGACATAATTTTAGTGCCGGGCCCTGCATTTTGCCAAAAGAGGTATTCCTAAAGGCTTCAGAAGCCGTTATGGACTTTAACGGTTCCGGACTTTCAATCATAGAGATTTCGCATCGTAGCCCCGAGTTCGTGGCCGTAATGGAAAAGGCGCGATCTTTGGCCCTGGAGTTGTTGGACCTGGAAGGAAAGGGCTATAAAGCCTTATTTCTTCAAGGAGGGGCAAGCCTTCAATTTTTAATGGTGGCCTACAACCTACTTGAGAAAAAAACAGGTTATGTGAGTACTGGAACCTGGAGCGAAAAGGCCATCAAAGAAGCCAAATTATTTGGTGAGCTAGTAGAAGTGGCCTCGTCCAAGGAAAGTAATTTCAATTATATTCCAAAAG
>JBCCZF010000434.1:0-3471 GCA_039188035.1 Bacteroidota bacterium
GCATGTTTACGTTGTTGTTTTTGCCCCAGTTCCAACCCCAGCCATTTTTAGAACTTCCAAAAATAGTCTTTGCGGAAACCTGGCTGCTGCTGGCATCAAAGTCCACGGTAATACCGTCCAACTTTTGCTTTACTTTTTCCTCGTTATTGCCGTTGGTCTTGATGTGTACTTCGATCAATACCCGATTTTCATCCCAGGAGGTAAGGTTCAAGTTGCCGTAGCTGTTGTCTATTTTCAAAAGGGCATTCGAGTTCACGTTAAACTCTTTTTTGATTGTCTTTTCCTTGGTGTACTTTCCCTTTAATTTGCCGTCATGGCCCATAAGGGTAACGGGCACAATACTTAGGAGCAGTACGGTAAGAAATTTATATGCTATTCGTTTCATTATTGTACTCTTTTAGGGTTTTAATCGTTTCAATTTGGTCTTGGACATCCTTCAGCAGGTCTATCCGGGTTTGGAAATTGGTAATCATGGCACTCAGGATCAATTTGCTGTTGCCACCGTTCAATAGGTCTTCTTCCAAATGGCCATAATCCACTTCCAGTTTGTTCAGTTGCTCCAGGGTATCCGAAATGATTTTTTCGGTTTCCGGGGCATGGTGTTTTTCCAATTCCTTTACCTGTTGCTCTATAAGGTTTGCAAAGTAAAACTGTGTCCTGGACACTTCTGGGGAAATTTCCGCAACCTGGTCTTCCTTGGTGGTCATATCTATAAAGAGGTATAGCCCTATGGAAAAGAACACCACTACCGAAGCGGCTATGGCCAGGGGTCGCTGCCAGTTCCACCGTTTCTTTGGAACAAGATGTACAGTCTTGTCAAGAGTGTGGAGTTTTTCCAAAAACCGCAACCTATGGTCTCTTTGCGGTTCCTCCAAATCCAAGGAGCCCTTTAACCTTTGAAAAAGATCATCTATTTCTTTGTTTTCCATGTTAAGCAATTTCTAATTTTTTTCGAAGACTTTCCTTGGCTCTAGAGATCGTCGTTCTGCAATTCGCGTAACTTATATTCATAATACTACTGATTTCTTCATAATCATATCCTTCGATTAAATGTAAGGTCAAAGAAATTCTGTAGTTATCTTTTAAACGTTTCATGGCTTCCATCACCTTTTGAGCCTTCAGTTCGGTAAACGCATGATCCGAAGTAACTTCATCATTATCTTCGACCTTGTACATTACATTTTCCAAAGCAACCTCGTTTTTTTTCCGTTGCTTTTTGTAGTGATAGATACTGTTGTTTATCACAATGCGTCTTAACCAGGCCCCAAAGGCTACTTCCCCTTTGAACGTGTGCAGTTTCGTAAACGCGTTTAAAAACGATTCCTGCATGATGTCCTCCGCTTCGGCACTGTCCTTTACGATACGCAGGGATACGTTGTACATCGCCTTGTAATAGCGATCGTAAATTTCCATTTGTGCACTTTGGCTACCGTTCAGACATTGTTGTACTACTACATCAGTATGTTCTCCCTTGTGGCTCAAAAGATGATCGGTTTGGTTAAAAGAGTGGGCATTTTTTGGATTGTTACACTTTTATCCAGAAAATACAGCTTCCAACATCGTATCGGTTCCCGAAATATATGGCATAACAATTGTTTCTAAGGAGTAAATGCAAAAATGGTTTTGGTCCAGGTTGGGCGTAAAATCCCCTTTTATAGGGTTTGCCAACAGTTTTTATGAATATACCGTTCTGTGCAAAGCTGACAGAATGACCTAAATAGATATATGGGAGATTCCAATTTTTCAAATTTTGACAATATGTCGTTCCATGAGATCGATGAGGGCTCCGAACTTATTCCCCTATTGACCCCCGAGGACGAAGAACAGATGAGCAATGAGGGGCTCCCGGAAACCCTGCCCATTTTGCCTTTGCGGAACACCGTATTATTCCCCGGTGTGGTTATCCCCATTACCGCCGGGCGGGATAAATCCATAAAGTTGATAAAGGATGCCAATAACGGATCCAAGGTCATCGGTGTAGTTTCGCAAAAGGATGAGGAAACCGAAAATCCGGATGTAAAGGATATTAACACCTTGGGCACCGTAGCACGTATTTTGCGGGTGCTTCAAATGCCCGATGGAAATACTACGGTAATCATACAGGGGAAAAAGCGTTTTGAAATTGCTGAGGTGTTGACCAAAAAACCCTATATGACGGCTACGGTCCGGGAGACTCCCGAGGAACGCCCCAAGGAGGACGGACAGGAATTCCTTGCCATAATTGAATCCATAAAGGAATTGGCCTTACGAATTATCAAGGATAATCCCAATATTCCCAGTGAGGCCTCCTTTGCCATAAAGAATATCCAAAGCAATTCCTTCTTGATCAATTTTGTCTCCTCCAACCTAAACCTAGGGGTTAGGGAAAAACAAGAACTGTTGGAGATTGCAAGTCTGCAGGAACGCGCGCTCACCACCTTAAAATATATGAACCTTGAGCTCCAAAAGCTGGAACTGAAGAACGACATTCAATCCAAGGTCCGGAGCGATATGGACCAACAACAACGCGAGTACTTCCTACACCAACAGATGAAGACCATCCAAGAGGAATTGGGCGGGGTTTCCTATGATGAGGAAATCGAGGAGATGCGCGAAAAGGCTGAGGGGAAAAAATGGGGGAAGAAAGTAAAGGAGAATTTTGAAAGGGAATTGGCCAAATTACAACGTATGAATCCGCAAGTTGCGGAATATTCCATACAACGTAACTATTTGGACTTGGTTTTGGACCTGCCTTGGAATCATTACTCCCAAGATCAATTCGACCTAAAGAAAGCCCAGCGCATATTGGATCGCGACCATTATGGACTGGAAGATGTAAAACGCCGGATTATCGAATACTTGGCCGTACTTAAACTGCGTAACGACATGAAATCGCCCATTTTATGTTTATACGGTCCCCCAGGGGTAGGTAAGACTTCCTTGGGCAAATCCGTTGCCGAGGCCCTGGGAAGGGAATACGTGCGTATGTCATTGGGAGGTCTAAGGGACGAGGCGGAGATCAGGGGACACCGCAAAACCTATATTGGGGCCATGCCAGGACGTATTGTGCAGAGCATTAAGAAAGCGGGTACCTCCAACCCTGTCTTTATCCTGGACGAAATCGATAAGCTGGCCAATAGCCATCAGGGCGATCCGTCATCCGCCATGTTGGAAGTACTGGATCCCGAACAGAACAACGAATTCTACGATAATTTCCTGGAAATGGGCTATGATCTTTCCAGGGTCATGTTCATTGCTACGGCCAATAACCTGTCCACCATACCACCCGCCTTACGGGACAGAATGGAAATTATTAATGTTACGGGGTATACCATTGAGGAAAAGGTAGAGATCGCCAAACGGCATTTACTTCCCAAACAGTTGGAGGAGCATGGGCTAGGTTCCAAGGATTTGAGGATTGGCAAACCCCAATTGGAAAAAATCGTGGAAGGCTACACCCGGGAGTCCGGAGTACGTTCCCTGGAAAAACAA
>JBCCZF010000435.1:0-3469 GCA_039188035.1 Bacteroidota bacterium
GTTCAGTATAGAGATTGAAGAGGAATTGCAACGGTTCGATAAAAATTGGCGTGACATCTTGAGCGACCCTAAAAGAGATGTCGGCAATATTCTTAAAAAGCAGAATCTCTTTATTTCAAGAGCCTTATTGCTCACCTATCTGGAGGCTGATAAGGTGGTATGCCATACCTTGAACAGTTGGGACGAAGAGGATCCTTTCAATAAAGAGGAATTCCTGGAACTTTGTATGTTTAAAGGAAAAGAGCTGCATTGGCAAAGTAGGATCACCCGACTCGGTAGTGTTTCAAAACCCTTTTTGAGCAATGCTTATAGGTTTGCCGAAAATGCGGGACTTGGCCTTAAAGACCAAAAGGTCAATACCAAAGGCCTGGAAGCCTGGATGGAACAGTTGGATGATTTGACGGAACGACTGGCCTATCTTAAGGAAATTGAAGTGGCCCCCAGTACACGAAGCATGGAGTTGATTGCCAGTCAAAATATATTGGTTCCGGCGGCCAAAGAAACCACGTCCAAAAAGAAACTGGAACAGGAAGAGGAAGGACCCCATATCACTGCCTATTTTGATTTGGATCGTACGCTAATCAATGACTTTTCCGCAAAACGTTTTATGCGCACCAGACTGTTCAGTGGGGAGACTACCGCAAAGGAGTACATCACTCAATTTATGACCGCCTTGGTCTTTGGTTTTGGCAATCGCGATTTTGAGGTACTCACCAAGATTGCGGCCATGGGCGTTAAGGGCATCCCGGAAAAGGTATTTACCAAACTAGGGGAAGAAGTGTTTGAAGACTTTTTAATGCCCACCATCTATCCTGAATCCCGGGAATTGATTAAAAAACATCGAGAAATGGGGCATCGGGTGGTCATTATATCCGCCGCCACTTCCTATCAAATTATGCCTATTGCCAAGGAACTTGGGATAACAGAGGTATACAGTACCCGACTTGAGGTACAGAATAAAAAATTCACAGGACGTATTTCCGAAATGTGCTGGGGAGAAGGTAAGGCCAGAGCAGCGCGTACCTTTGCCAAGAAGAACGATATTGACCTTTCCAAAAGTTATTTTTATTCTGATAGTTTTGACGACTATCCCTTATTTAAAATCGTAGGAAAACCGGTGGCGACCAACCCCGATAACGCCCTTTCCCAAGTGGCTTTTGAAAACGATTGGCCTATCCTCCGATTCGAGGAGCCCGTACAACGACCGGTGGTCAATGGCCTCAGGACCAGCTTGGCCATCGCCAGTATTTATCCGTCTGCGGTGCAAGGGGTCGTTACCGGATTGGTGACCATGTCAAGACAGAAAGGGGCAAACACCACCCTGAGAAGTATTGGCGAGCTGGGCACCCGTGCGGCGGGACTTCAAATATCCGTCCGGGGCAAGCACAACCTGACCGATTTCCGACCGGCGGTGTTCTGTTTTAACCATCAAAGTGCAGCCGATTTCTTTATTGTTATCAAACTGTTGCGCAATGATTTTACAGGGGTTGCCAAAAAGGAATTGGAGCGTACACCCATAGGCCCCATATTTAAGGCCTTGGGTGCCATTTACATTGATCGGAGCAATAAGGCCAAGGCTATCGAGGCCATGAAACCCGCTGTCGAAGCCCTTAAGGATGGCATATCCGTGGCCATTGCCCCGGAAGGGACTCGAAGTGGCACCGCCGAATTGGGGCCCTTTAAAAAAGGAGCCTTCCATTTGGCCATGCAAGCGGGGGTTCCCATTATTCCCATCGTGATTAAAAATGCTTACCAGGCTGTAAAAAAAGGTACGGTTCTCCTACGCCCCACCCATATTGAAGTAGTGGTCTTGGATCCCGTGGACACCGCGCTTTGGAAAAAGAAAGACCTGGATAAAAACATTGAAGAGGTACGTAACCTCTTTGTTGCCGAATTGAACAACTAATAGGGCCATCAACATACGCTGGCCCTGAATCAAAATAAGAAGAACATGTCTTTAAACGTAGGTTTGTTAGGTGGCGGCTCTTGGGGCACTACGGTGGCCTCCCTTACCGCAAGAAACGCCAATACCACCCTTTGGGCCCGAAATGGGGAAACCGTCAAGGAAATCAACGAACACCGAACCAATTCCAAATACCTGCCCGGGGCCGTAATGAACCGAAATCTAAAAGCATCCCATTCCATTGAGGAGACCGTAAAGAACGCCGATCTTCTGGTCATGGGCATTCCCTCCCAGAACTTTAGGAAGGTATTGGAGACGGCAAAGCCGCATATCCGCCCTTGGATCCCCATTGTGAGTTTATCCAAAGGATTGGAAATGGGCACCAAAAAGCGCATGACGGAGGTCATTGAAGAAGTCATGCCCGGTCATCCTACCGGAGTATTAACAGGTCCTAATTTGGCCAAAGAGATCCATAGTGGGCAAGCGGCAGCAGCGGTCATTGCCATGGTAGATGAGGTCATTGCCAAACGCCTTCAGGGGGTATTTAACTCGGGCCTTTTTCGGGTGTACACGAATAACGATGTTATTGGCTGTGAGTTGGGTGGTGCTTTAAAAAATATTATGGCCATCGCCACTGGTATGGGAGATGGCGCCAATGCTGGAGACAATACGCGTGCAGCTTTGATTACTCGGGGCCTTTCGGAATTGACACGTTTGGGTACGGCTATGGGGGGAAGACGAAGGACCTTTGCCGGCTTGGCAGGTATGGGTGATTTGGTAGCCACTTGTAGCAGTACCAAGAGTCGGAACCGCCATGTAGGATTTCAATTGGGGAAAGGCAAAAAACTGGAAGAGATTATTGAGGAAATGTCCGAGGTGGCGGAAGGGGTAAAAACGGCCAAAGTAGTGATGGAACTGGCTAAAGATTATAACGTGCATATGCCCATCTCCGAAGAGGTATATAAAGTACTTTATAAGGGCAATACCGTTCATGATGCGTTCCGGGGACTCTTAAAATTAGAAAGCGGTTCCGAGGCCGAACCTGGATAGGCTACAAAAACGCGTCTGTCATTTTTTATTAAAACAGCTGGTTATACAGAATCATCTATACCGTACTTTTGCTAAATATGGTGTAAGCAGTCATGTCAAAAGTCACTTGACCTAACATGACATAAGCTCCGTGGCATAAACAAATTTGAAAAAAGAGGGATGGGGCTAGGTAAAAAAATAGGGATAGCAATTACAGCTCTCACCGGCATGCTCTCGGTAATGGTATTCGTATTCAACCTATGGCTCAACCATCAAAAATCAAAGCCCTTCAAAGCCACGGAAGAGGAGTTGGCACAACTTGAATTTTACCAACAACCTGAATCATGGTTCTTGGATAATTTAGAAAAACCAAGGATCGTATTGGATGGGCAACAATTGGACCCAAAATTCCAATACATTTTTGAAAAGGCAGGCGACTCGGATGAAAATCTGAAGATGATGAAACTCATATTCTCAACCACCTTGGGTCGCAAATACGCCCGTCATATGGTGGATAGGGAATGGAATCTCTATTCA
>JBCCZF010000436.1:0-3463 GCA_039188035.1 Bacteroidota bacterium
ATTGCTATTTTTCTTTTCTACTTTGTTCTCTACAAGCTCATTATCGCCCCAAAGGATGTGCTCCCAAGATCCCAGTATTCCAAATACAAGGCCTCTTCCCTGAATGATGCTTCTATCGCCCGTTTAAAGGCGAGTCTGGAGCGACTAATGGCGGAAGAGAAGGTATTCAAAAATAAAGATCTTACCGTAAACGATGTGGCCCGGGAAATAGGGGTGCCCCGGCAACAGATATCTGAAGTACTCAATGTGCATATGCAAACCAGTTTTCAAGATCTGCTCAACACCTATCGTGTTGAGGAATTTATTGCATTCCTTCACAAGGAAACGCATAAAAACTATACCCTTTTGGCCATAGCCCAAGAAGTAGGTTTTCGTTCAAAATCGTCCTTCAATACTACCTTTAAAAAGATAAAGGGCATAACACCCAGCCAATATAAAAAACAGCTGGCCTAAGACCTTTTCAAATTTGGCCAAAAGTTTCCAACATCCCCCTGAACTATTCCAAAAACGTCCTAAATACGTATTCTGAACGTTTGATAGTTTGTTCTTGATTTACTTTTAAAATATTTAAAATCAACTATTTAAATTGAAATCGTTTAAAAAAAGTACAAGAAACGCATTCTGAACCACTACCATTTTTGGTCAAGCAAAAGCACGTATATCTTTGGTTTGAAGTTTGAAGTTTTAGACCCCCTTACGAATGCCAAAAATCTTGTCCTATGGTACACTGAGGTGCCTGGCGCCTTTGACCACAGTTATAGTTCTTCTATATTTTTTTTTCGGATGCACGGAAGAGGTTGAAATCTTCAACACCGTCACGGCTATAGACAGTATTCTTCCACCTTTACCTGTGGACATCCCGGTACCTGGGGAAAACCCAATTACTCCGGAAAAATTGGACTTGGGAAAACAATTGTTTTGGGATCCCATTTTATCGGGAAACAAAGATGTAGCCTGCGCTACGTGCCATCATCCCACTAAAGGATATGCGGATGGCCTGGATCTTTCCTTGGGGGTCGGCGGCGTGGGTATTGCAGAAAGACGTACCGGAGGTACTTTGGCCAAACGAAATGCCCATTCCGTGTTGAACACGGCATTTAATGGCATTGGGCCAAACCTTGAAGTGAATCCCGCAATGGCACCTATGTTCTGGGACAACAGGGCCATGGGTCTTGAAAGCCAGGCTCTACTTCCCCTACTTTCGGAAGAGGAAATGCGCGGTTCCGACATTCCTGAAAATGCTCTTTACGATACGCTCATAAAACGTTTGCAACGAATTCCCGAGTACCAACTGGCCTTTACAAAGGTCTTTGGCGATTCCATCATTACCACCGATAGGATCGCCATTGCCCTGGCCGCTTTTGAACGTTCCTTGGTAGCCAACAACAGTCCGTTTGACCAATATATGCGGGGCGATACCTCCGCGATGACACAGCAACAAATTAACGGGATGAATGCCTTTGTGAACATCGGGTGTGCCGAATGCCACCGAGGCCCCATGTTTTCCGATTTTGAGCTGCATACGCTAGGTGTGCCGGACAATCCCAAGCTGGCGGAAAGCGATGCCAATGGGGGAACCTATGCCTTTAGAACACCCAGCCTGCGCAATCTATCCCTCACTGCCCCCTATATGCATAGCGGGGTACAAACTTCTTTAGAGGAGGTCATGGCCTTTTACGAGGAAGTTTCAGAAGGTGATGATGATGTTATCAACCCAAACCTATCCTTAGGTGATATCGACCCTCTTGCCAGGCAGCTCGAATTGGATGATGCCGGTATTGAAGAAATCATCGCCTTTATGCAAGCGCTTAACGATCCGGATTTTGACCTTTCCATACCGAATAATGTACCAAGTGGCCTATCCGTTGGAGGCAACATCCATAATTAGGAAACCGAATCTATGAAGAAAAGTATAGTAATCCTTTTCATGGTAAGTCTTTCTTGGACCAAAGCGCAATCCCTTTTATCCAACGAAGAACAGTTCCACAAAACGGCCGGAGATGTTTTATTGGTGGTATTGCCTACCTTAAGTATGGGTTCTACCCTACTCTGGAAAGATGGTCAAAAAGGAGCCCTGCAGTTCTCAAAATCCCTCGCGGGTACCCTTGCCCTTTCCTATGCCTTAAAGCTTACTGTTCGTAAGGAGCGGCCCAATGGCGAAAACAACTATAGTTTTCCCTCGGGTCATACCTCTGTAGCCTTTGGCAGTGCCGCGTTCTTGCAAAAGCGATATGGGTGGGAGGTTGGCATTCCTTCCTATCTCTTGGCAGGATATGTGGGGTATACGAGGATAAGGGCCAACAAACATGATGGTTGGGATGTCATGGCGGGAGCCGTTATTGGGTTTGGAATGGGATATTTGTTTGCAAAACCCCTTAGGAAAGATACAGGTTTCAAGGTTTCCCCAGGCCTTCTTGAAAATACACCGATCCTCAGTTTTACATATACATTTTAGTCTTGAAACGTCTTCACGGAGCAAAATGCCAAATATGAACATTGCCCACATATGGATACTGGAGCTTGTGATAGGAGTAAGAAATTGGTGGCAAACCCTATACCGGCATTCGGAAGGAGACCCATGTCTTGGCCTTGCCAATACCACCCGTGGTTACCCTTTTATAACCCTAAAGGATTTCCTTGAAGAGAAATGACCACTAAAATCAAACAAGCGCATGATAAAGTACTGCGCTAAATCTATTTTACCATGGATACATTTTTTGAGGTAGGCATTGTAATCCCCTGTTATAATGAGGCCAATCGACTACAGGTGCCCACATTTACACATTTTTTAAAGGAATACCGCAAGGTAGTCCTAGTATTTGTGAACGATGGGTCAACAGACACTACGAAAAGGGTCTTGAAGGTGATAAAAACGGCCTATCCTTCGCGCGTCTACATTATTGATCAGCCCAAAAACTTGGGAAAGGCGGAAGCCGTGAGAAAAGGGGTTCTAACCTGTTGTACCGAATTTCATGTGGAAAAAGTGGCCTACCTGGATGCTGATTTGTCCACCTCCGCTGAAGAGTGTATATCCGTTAGCAAGGAAGTTTCTGGGGCCACCCATTTTGCCTTTGGATCACGTATTGCAAAATTGGATTGTACCATTGAGCGAAAACTCCATCGTTTTTTAATAGGTAGAAGTATTGCAACCCTTATTTCAAAACAATTGAAACTAAGGGTCTACGATACGCAATGCGGTTGTAAGGTGTTTAAGCGGAGCTTGGCGGAACATCTTTTTAAGGAAGGGTTCCTTTCCCGGTGGTTATTTGATGTAGAGCTGTTCCATCGGCTAATCGCAATCTACGGAAGGGATAGGATAAAGTTCCTGGCCAAGGAAATACCTTTAAAATCTTGGGTGGATACGGATGATTCCAAAGTACCCATACATTATTTCTTTAGACTATGGCTTGATTTAAGGAACGTGGGCAACACGTATAAAGCTAAAACACCTAATAAAGCCCCC
>JBCCZF010000437.1:0-3462 GCA_039188035.1 Bacteroidota bacterium
CCCCGCCTACCAGGACGGCACTGTAATTGGCATATTTGGCTTTCAAGCGAATGCCGACACCTATGAGGGCCACCCCTGCCAAGTAGCCCAGGACAATCCGGGTCAACGGACTAATAAGGTTATTCTCAATGGAATACTTGGCCCCAATGGCCACGCCCAACACGGTAATTAGTATCCCAATTTTGTTCGTCAGGTTTTCCCCGATGAACTTTTCCCAATTGGATTTTCCCCGCAGTGGATCCGTTTTAATGCGCTCCTTGCCCGTCTTGGGAAGCGATGGGCCATTCTTGGTTTCCTCGGGAGCTTTCCGGGAAGGGACTGTCCTAACGGGCTGGGATACCACTTGTTTTGAAGTCGCGGTTTCCGGTTTCTGGATTGCTGCATTCGATGCGTCCTTTGCAGGAGTGGAAACGCCCGGGGAGATCGTTTTTTTTACTTCCTCGATTTCCTTGTAGACCGCCATCAATTCCTGGGCAAAATATTCCTGTTTGCTTAGAAGTGCCTCCAGCTTTTTGTTCAATTGATCAATGCGGTCTTGTAAGTCGGCCATAGTGTACTGTTTTATTCTAAGGAAAAACCCCTCGCTTCAAGCGAAGACTCTAGTTCCATCTGTATTGCACTGTTACGCGACACCTTCTGACGAAAGCGTAGATTCCTACCTGCAAGACCACCGGAAAAGTGTTCGGGATTCGGTCGTCCATAAACAGAAACCAAAACAATCCGTCTTTGACCGAGGAGCACTTGGTTTCCGACTTTCGCTAAGGAACTTCGATATAAAACGCTGGAATCCTAATTTTATTGATAGGAAAAGGCCTTCGTTTTCAGGAAGTAACGCCATCCCGATGTTAGGGGAACGCCTTTTCACCCTCACGAAATGTTCACGAATTCGAATCCTGCGGAGGGATCCCCAGGTAAATCCAGTGAGGACTCGTTTAAAAGAATACCCTACTTCAGGAAGGCTTTGAGGTCGGCAAGCCAAAAAGTCCAGCTGTTGCTACAACCCAAGTGGCTATGGTATTTACTGGCCACATCGGTAGGTATATTGTATTGCCGCAAGGTCAAGAGGCAGCGATCACCCACTTCCGGAATATGGACGGCAACCCTACTTTCGGAAAACGATGTTCTCAGAAAGTCCCGGCCATTGGCCTCCAAAACGGTACCTTCTTCCTTCCCATCCCAATTGTGCCATTGCCATGCGTAACTATCGCCCGCCCGTGCGGCTTCGTCCGGAAGCCGTAAATTCCCCTCCCTGGAGGTGTGCCTGGCCTTCTTCAAGAACCACGGGCCAATCTTCGCCGCGGTGCACCACTAGCGGATACAGGGCTTGCCTACTTGCCTTGAT
The DNA here is from genome assembly GCA_039188035.1 of Bacteroidota bacterium. Taxonomy (GTDB): domain Bacteria; phylum Bacteroidota; class Bacteroidia; order Flavobacteriales; family Flavobacteriaceae; genus Ulvibacterium. The sequence continues at coordinate 1,343 of JBCCZF010000437.1, forward strand.
ATAGATTTTTTTGGTGAAGGAATCAAAATTGGGCACTTCCACATACGTTATTTTTTGCGTTCCAGCTCATAGGCATAAAGTTGCCTTCCCAGTTCCGCCAAAAAGGGAATGCCAATAGCATCGTACTCGTATTGGTCATCGTTAAAAACACCGTCTGCGTTGACCAGGATGGTAGCCGTAACCATAAAATCGATGTTGTGCTTGGTATCCTTAATATAAGCGCAATCCGTTAAGGTGCCATAGGCGAAACCTACTTTGTTGTACACTTGGATATGTTCCGGGATACGTTCCTTACTATCCCCATACATAAAGAATTTACAATACCCGTCATAGAACTGTTGGGGGTCGTACCCCACATCCCTGGGAAGGGTGTACATAGCCTTTACTAAAAAATCCCTCTGCTTGGCGCCCAGGGCAAAACGTTGTTCGGGGGCAAAGGTTTCGGGAAAAATCACCCGTTTTAGAACTTCGTGCTGTGCATGTATGGGATAGTAATTTTTCAGGGCGAAATCAAAGGGTTCGCGTATTAGCGAATCCCCTTCATAGTAACCAGTGCCTTTTTGCACCTTTTTGATTTTTAGGGGTAGAGCGGGCGTATTGACCGTTCCTTCAAAAGTCGCCGTGGTACTGTCGTTTAAATAGATGATCAATGGGCGTGTGGCCACATTGTCCGAATGGAATCCCAGCCTGTGGGCGATCCGTACAGGGGCAATACCCCTACGAAGTAGTCTTTGGTTGATGGCGTCTTGGCCCAGAAATTCCACCAAGCGATTATTGGCATGATTGTCGCTTACGGCAAAAATCTCTGAAACGGCCTTTGCAAAGGTGGTTTCCACGGAATCGCCCTCTACGTAGAACCGGGTATCCCGCTCCAAGGTATCAATGGCATTGAGTTTTTCCAGGGCCAGTACGGCAATCGGGAACTTTACCGTACTTGCCGGGTAAAAATAATTTTCCTTGTCTACCTGAAAATCGTAATCGGTAAAGAAGATACTATCGTTTTTCCGATCGATTTGGGTATAACGGATCTGTACCTCATAGTGCTCTACACTATCCATCACTTTTTGGATGAAGGGGGAATTTGAGGCCAGCACGGTTACGAGCGGATTTTGGGATACTTTTTCCTGGCCGCATCCCATGAGCATTAGGGCCGTGGAAAAAACAAAGAAGTATTTGGGTTTGGGAAAGCGGAATAAGGCAATTACCATGGTTGGATTTTTTTGGTGAACGTGCGATATCAAGGGTTTCTCAGTCTTTGGTATCTTTTCTTTCCATAGGTTCTGGGAAAACCTCGCCCCTATGGGGCCGTAAAGCATCCCTGACGGAGATCATACGCGATTCCGGAACCACTAAATAGGCGATGCTATAGGCCACTCCTGGATTTTGGGCGCCGCAAAGTGCGGCATCCAATCCTTCCGAGCTGCAGTATTGTCTAAGGTGTAAGCAATGATGTTCGGCGGTCTTTTCCGCCATGGGCCCTCTAAAGTCCCAAATTAGCTTGATTTTTCGTTCCATCCTAAATTCCTGTTATACGTCGGCCACGGAACTGCCTTTCTCCGCAAAGGCCTTAAAATCTTCCGCATAGATTCGGGACTGCTTTTTAAAGGCCCCGGGCATCAAAAAACCCATAGCCTTCATCATAAAACTGGAAAATTGGAAATCACTCTCGGATTTCCAGCGGGTACGGGTACCCTCCAAATCGGTAAAATAGTTTTTTTGGACGTTGTGCACCCCTTTGGTATCGTAGGTGGCATGGAACTCATGGGGGAAATCGTTTTTCAGGACGGTCTCGACCAAAACCATATCCCGTTTGCCCATTTTATAGCGCAGTTCCATTTGCGCCCCTGCTTTGCCCGGGCTTCCGGACAGCTGGCTATATCCCTGCAGCCCCCTTTGCCAGTGTTTCATGTTTTCGGGATCGTCCAGCTTTTTTATAAACTCTTCCAACGGAAGGTCTACAATAATCTCTGTGGTGTATTTCATGAAAAAGGTGTTGGTGAGGATACTAATGTACTAAATTAAGTAGTTACTATTGAAGAAGGCGTTGATAAGGCCAGGGCCGATTTGCCTTCCGGAGGATAATTTATATTTTTGCGGGATGCATTTCTTTTCCATGGATA
>JBCCZF010000438.1:0-3453 GCA_039188035.1 Bacteroidota bacterium
ACAAGGAATCATATCTTTCACCAAAAAGCCCCGACCATACGGATCGGGGCGTTCCGGGGAATACACGGTCGGGCCGCTAAACGAGACCTTTACCCAACCATCCTATCCTTTTCCTGTTGCATCTCCAGGAAGTCATAAAGTTTGTCCGCAGTGGTATTGGCCAGAAGTGCCCGATCAAAATCAATCCCATCAATGGGCACCAACTGCTCTTTCCCACGGTCCCAGACTATTCTTTTACCCAATTTATAGGAAAGTCCGGCCATATGGGACGAAATGGCTTCTTCAAAACCTTCGTCAATGCCGCAACTGAGCTTTGTCTTTGCATTACGTGTGGCACTTAACCATTCCCTCATATGCAGGAAGGTAGAATCTACCCGAGCCCCGTTGATATAGGTCCACATAAGACCTTTATCCGCAAAGTACTGGGAGGTAGCGGATGCCACTGCATCTGGGGAATTGGCCCCCGGGTTATACTGGTAGATGGGTACATTGGGGCTCATTTTTCCCTCTTCGATCATCTCGGCATAACGTGTGGAACGGGCATCGGGCCAAACGGTAAGGCGATTGCCCAGTTCCAAGGTGCCATCGTGTCCCATAAGCACCGTGGGACGGTTAAAGTTGTTGCCCAAGGTGGCACTATACACAAAGGTCATCCCCTTTTCTTTGCCTTTTTTTTGACTACTGCCCGTACTAAAGTTATCATACTCCATATTTACCTGGAGCACGTCTGGCACATTACGGCCATCATTATGGGTATAGATGCCGCCCGAGGACATTACCGAATCCGGAATACCCATATCCAATACACAATTTAGGCGATCGTAATCATGGGACAAGAGATCACCGGAGAGTCCAGATCCATAGGCCCACCATTTACGCCATCTAAAGAAATGGTTCGTATTGAAGGGCACTTTGGGGGCAGAACCCAGGAACATGTCCCAATCTATGGTCTGCGGACTGGCTTCCCTATGTATGGGATACATCCAGGCACCATTGTCGTCATTCCGGTTCGTATGGGTCTGTATTAAGGAAACATGTCCTAGGGTTCCTTTTCGGATGATATCCTTAGCGGTTTGGAAACTTAAGGTCTGTCTATGTTGATGCCCCACCTGGAGTACGGCCTTGGAGTTCCTTGCGGCATCCCGGAGCCGGTAGGTTTCGGCAATGGTATGGGTCATGGGTTTTTCCACATATACATGGATATTGTTCTCAAGGGCATCAATGGCCATGGGGGCATGCCAGTGGTCCGGGGTAGCAATCACCACGGCATCCACCTCCCCACTACGGATCATCTCTTTGTAGGTACCATACCTTTTTATGGTGCTGCCATCCGTGGTAAAGGAATCCAAGGCCAGGTTGGCCCTGTAATCAAAAATATCACAGACCCCGGTCAATTTTACATTTAGTTTTTCCTGGTTCTTAAAATCCTGCATGGCGGAATGCTTGGGGTTTTCCTCGGCGGCCAATTTCATATCGGCCATCCATTGTTTTGTGGCAAAGCCAAGGGCTCGGCACAATTGCTGGCCACGGATACCAAAACCTATAATCCCCACCCTAATGGGCTCCCCTCCTATACCGGGAACCGCCTCGGGCAGGGAAGGTTGTATGTTCAATTGTTCCAATATCGCCGTACGTTCCTTCTTCTTATATACTGTATTGGCCGCACCGGCCCACCATACCGCTCCCAAAATGGGAATTCCACCCAGACCCTTGAGCATATCCCTTCTTGTCCATTTCATAATAGTTCTGTTTTAGTAGGTTCCTTTTCTTTTCCCAGAAGTCCTGCAAGTCCAAAAAACTGTCCGGTAGGCATTTGATATAATATAAAACAGGCCATACCTTCAATAAGGTTCTTGTTTATGAACCAATAACTCCCTTCTACCTTTAACTGGGCTACCCAAGGTAAGGAGGGATGAGCCATGTAATACAGGGCCAACAGGAACATGCCCACTAGGGCACCCCATTTCTCAACGATGCCCAGAATCAGCGTAATCCCCACAAAAATCAAGGCCATGATGTTCATCCAATCGGCAATCCCGATCCAGGGATCTTGGGCAAGAGTCCCAAAAAGAGGCTTTAAAGGGCCCTGGGCCGAAGCCAAATATCCCATGGAAGTCCACTCGGGGTTGTACAGTTTAATAACGCCTTCATACAAAAAATGCCACCCTATAAAAAGTCGCAACACTACTAGGCCATTTCGCAGGTTTTTTTCATTCCTAATGGTCAACATACAACAGATTATTTTTAGTATTCTACAGGGGTATCAGATTGCATTGGTCTTGAGTTGTTCTGTTTAATCGAAACAGCTCAAGACCCGTTCATTACCTTCATTTCAACAATATCCCAAAAAGGGTATACTATACAAGGGGATTGTATATCGTATCGCTCCCTATCCCCAAATGTAAACGAGCCTTCCCAGGAGACCTATGATATTTATCATGTCCATACCATACGGGGATGTGTTTTGAACAATTCATTGATTTTGTTCCAAACAGGGTAGGGAATCGACGAAATCCATACCTTTGACAGGGTACCTTGAAATTATATCAAAACCATATGAAAAACAACATATTAGTATTGGGGCCAATACTATTTTTATATGCTATTGCTCCGGTTACCGCCCAGAGAATTATTCGTTACAAAAAGGCGGATACCGTCCAACTTTACATGGAAATCCATGCACCCAAAGATGAAGTTGGCAACACCAAATATCCAGCGATGGTATTCTTTTTTGGGGGTGGTTGGAAAGGGGGAGATCGCCATCATTTTTTAAAACACGCCCAATATTTTTCAAAACGGGGGCTGGTTTGCTTTTTAGTGGATTATCGTACGGAAAACAAACATGGCACAACCCCTTTTTTGTCCCTTATGGACGCAAAATCCGCCATGCGCTACATCCGTAAAAATGCGCGTAGTTTTCATATAGATCCCAATAGGATAATAGCCTCCGGAGGTTCTGCCGGAGGTCATTTGGCCGCTGCCACGGCATTGATAGAGGAATACAACGATACCACCGACCCTTTGGCCGTTTCCTGCAAACCCCAGGCCCTGGTGCTTTTTAATCCCGTAATCGATAATGGTCCAGGCGGTTATGGGCATGAGCGCATAGGAGACGCCTACAAAGGTTTTTCCCCACTTCACAATATTCGGGAAGGCACCCCGCCCACCCTATTTTTTCTCGGGACCCAAGATCACCTTGTACCGGTGGTTACCGCGGAGTATTACAAAATGACCATGGAGAAGGTAGGAAGTCCATGTACGCTAAAGTTGTACGGGGGTGAGGGCCATGGGTTCTTCAACTACCGAAATTTTCAGAACTATAGAAGCACGGTACAAGAGACGGATACCTTTTTACAATCCTTGGGCTATCTGGAATCCCAACCAGAAGTGAAAATTGAATAGGTTTTCAGGTTCCCGTAAAAACCGTAATGGTGGCCTTGTTGGGCCATAAAC
>JBCCZF010000439.1:0-3439 GCA_039188035.1 Bacteroidota bacterium
ATTTCTTAGACTAGTTTTACCGATTTTCCTGTCCGGGCCGATTCGTTTATGGCCTCAATGATGGCAATGTCCTTCATGCCATTGCTTCCAGGAACCATTACCGGGGTATCGTTTAGGATGGCCATAGCGTCATCATCCATCTGTTTGGCCTGCTGGTTTTCGATATAGATGTTCAATTGGGTACCATCGCTGGCAGAGCCCCGTACCCCATTGTAGGCCTGAAAAGGGGAGAGCTTGTACCAGCCTTTTTCACAATTGGCTTGAAGAATATTGATACTTTCCGCAGCAGTGGTCTTCCCCTGAGCAGTTATTCCCGAAGGAAAATCCAAGGAGAAAATCGTGGTTTCCGCTACCTCTTTAAACACTTCCGGCCTCGTATTTTCATGTCGTCCCGTTACCGATAGGGGTTCCAAACCGGTAGTATAACGCATGGCGTTAAGGTTATACACGCCTACGTCATAAATGAGTCCGCCTCCCAGTTCCGCGTCCATGCGCCAGTTGTTCGGCGGATTTTTGATGTTGAAACCTATATCGGCCTGTACCGTTTGAATATTCCCAAAAGGTTTGGTCTTGCTCCATGCCATGACTTTTTGGGTATTGGGTTCGTGCTGCATGCGATAGCCAATGGAGAGCTTTACCTTGTTCTTGGCACAGGCGTCGATAATGGCCTGGCAATCCTTGGCGGTTTTCGCCATGGGTTTTTCGCACCACACATGTTTGCCCGTATTCGCGGCCTTAATGGCATACTTGGCATGCAATCCCGTAGGAAGTACAATGTAGATAACATCGATCTCCGGATTATTGGCAATCCCGTCCATAGTTTCATAATTGTACACGTTGCCATCCGGGATGCCGTATTTTTTTTGCCACACGGGTATTTTTTCCGGACTTCCGGTTACAATTCCTTTCAGTTGACAATACCGGGTAAGCTGTAAGGCCGGGGCCAGTATGGTACCGCTATAATTGCCCAAACCTACTAGGCAAACTCCCAGCTTTTCCTTGGGTCGGCCTGGAATAAAGGCATATTGTGATAAGAGGCCCAAGCCGCCCAAATAAAGGCCCGTCCGTTTTAAAAATTGCCTTCTATGCTGCATACCATTTTTTTTGAAGAAACCATGCTTGACTCTCTTTCAAAAATACGATAAAAATGGCGACTCTAGGAGTCAATCATCTTAAAATCAATCCCATGTAGGTCAGATATTTTTTAAAAAGACTTTTATTCCAACCCATTACATGTAGATAGAAAACATCCGAAAAATAAAAGATACAAGGGTCGCTAAAAATTAATTTTCAAAAAGCCCGTTATCCCGTATAAGGAACTAATACGCTGTGCGCAAAAACTGTTCCTGAACTGCCATACTAAACTCCGAACACCATAAAAAACCGGATTAAGCGTAGGATTGGCTCCAGGAAGGCACTTGTTCTGTTTGCATGCTTTCCCGGCATGATGCTGTCCCAAAGAAACCCAACAACCGCTACAGACGCATTCCTGAGTAGCATAACCGATGCCAGAGCCGCCGGCCAGGGCGATATTGGCGTAGCGACTTCTTCGGATGCCTTTTCACAATATTGGAACCCTTCCAAATATATCTTCTCAAACCAAAAGAACAGTGTTGGGGTAACTACGATTATGGGCAACAAAAATTCCTTAAATGGACTTTCACAGCTCAACGTGATTTTTGCCCATAAACTGAATAATCGCAATGCATATGCCTTTGGAGTTCGAAACTATGCGCAGACCATCGATCAATTTATAAGCTCTGGGATTTTACAAGCTACGCAAGAGCTTGCCATAGAGGGCTCCTATGCCCTACGTTTGGCAGAAGAATTTGCCATGGCGGTCGGCGGTCGCTTTATCTCCTTGATGGGAAAGGCACCTTTAATAGCAAGTTTTAATGGTGATGCTTCCGTTAGCCTTTACGGCATTGATGTTTCTGGCTATTACCACGGCAAGGAAAAAGCCTACAGAAACTATAATGGACGATGGCGGGCGGGGTTCAATTTTTCCAATCTAAGGGGAAATTCCCTGGAGGACAATACGGATATCGAAATTTATGCCCCTTCCCATCTAAAAGTAGGAATTGGGTTCGATTTTATCTTTGACCCCGATAATCTCCTGGCGATTACCTCGGAATACAAAACGTTGCTTAATTCCTATACCGAAAATGCGGATGGCGAAAGGCTTAATTACGTATTGGAAGGTTCCGTAGCTGCCTTGGGCCTGGAGTATTCCTATAGGGAAAAGCTGATTACCCGAATTGGCTATTCCCATGGCATCAATAGGCCAACGGATACCCTTGCCTCCCTAGGCCTTGGTTTTGATGCAAAATATGCTGTTGTAGATGTCGCTTTTTTATTCGGTCTATCGGAAGAAGAGAATCCCATTCGGCAAAAAGTACGGGTCTCATTAAACCTAAATATCGATGACGTATTTTAGAGTTTTCTAAGAGACATTGCATTTCAAGGGATTTGGACGTAGCTTTAGGGACTAACGTTAAACCATTCCCTATGTCCTCCAAACCCGATTTTATCCAAGAGCTTTCCCTTCCGGCCATCGCCGCCCCGTTATTTTTGATTTCCGGCCCCAAACTGGTCATCGAATGTTGTAAAAACGGAATCGTAGGCACCTTTCCAGCCTTAAACCAACGCAGTAGCGAAGGTTTTGAGGAATGGTTGATCCAAATTAAAACGGAGCTACATACCTTTGAGGAGGAAACAGGCAAAAAGGCCGCCCCCTTTGGGGTAAATTTGATTGTACATCCTACCAATCCCCGTTTGGAGGCCGATATAAAACTCTGTGTAAAGCATCAAGTCCCTCTGATTATCACTTCCCTGGGCGCCGTTAGTCAGGTAGTGGATGCCATCCATAGTTATGGGGGATTGGTTTTCCATGACATCATTAAAAAACGCCACGCGGAAAAAGCTGCTGAAGCCGGGGTGGACGGATTGATATTGGTTGCGGCCGGTGCAGGGGGACACGGGGGCACGATAAATCCTATGGCACTAGTGGCCGAAATCAAGAAGTTCTTTACCAAGACCATAGTCCTTTCGGGCTGTATTAGCCGGGGCCGGGATATTGCTTCCGCACTACAGATGGGTGCCGATCTGGCCTATATGGGTACCCGGTTCATTAATACCTTGGAAAGCAAGGCCCCCGAAGCATATCGAAAGATGATCACGGAGGCCGGGGCCAACGATATCATCTACACCGCGGCCATTTCCGGGGTACATGCCAATTTTCTCGCTCCCAGCTTAAAAGCGGCCGGTATAAGCGAGGAAGACCTGAAACGGGATACCAAAATAGATTTTGGCAAGGAACTGGATACCGAGGCCAAGGCCTGGAAAACCATATGGTCCGCGGGGCAAGGAGTTACCACAATCGAGGACTCACTCCCCGTAGTGGAATTGATCGCAAGATTAAAGACCGAGTTTGTCGCCG
>JBCCZF010000440.1:0-3402 GCA_039188035.1 Bacteroidota bacterium
GGGCTGGGTCAAGGAAAAGTTATAATTATAGCTTACCCGGGCACCGCCCTCGGAATTTTTACCGCTTTTGGTGGTAATGATGATTGCGCCCGCAGCCGCACGTGAACCATAAATGGAGGCCGCCGCAGCATCTTTGAGCACGGAGACAGATTCGATATCCGCGGGATTGATATTGTTTATGTCCATTATTATCCCATCGACCAGTATTAGGGGGGAGGCATCCTCAAAATCCCCATCGCCATTGGTAGCTTGAAATCCTCGGATGTTAATGTTGGGGGCCGCCCCGGGCTGTCCGCCAGATTCGGAATTGGTAATTACCAAGTTGGAGACCGCACCTTGCAGTGCCCTTGATGCGTTGGCCACAGGCCTATTTTCAAAGACCTCGGACTCTACCTGGGATACCGAGGAGGTAAGGGTTACCTTCTTCTGGGTCCCATAGCCCACGACCACTACTTCATCCAGACTCGAGGTACTCTCGTTCAAGAGTACATTTAGGGGTGTGGTAGTTCCGTCAAGTTGAATTTCCTGGGTCTCAAAACCAATGTATGAGATTACCAATATGGCATTGGGACTATTGGTGCCAATGGTAAAATTGCCATCGAAATCCGTTTGCACCCCGTTGACCGTCCCTTTCTCCAGAATATTGGCACCCACCAAGGGAATGCCCGCACTGTCCGAAATGGTTCCCGAAACCGTAAATTGGGCTTGGACTTCGTCATTGGGCAAAGTCCCGGGAAAGACGCGGATTTTCTTCTTTTTCAATTTAAAGCCGTATCCCTTGTCCGAAAGACTTATTTTCAATAGTTCATTGGCGGAAATAACGCCTTTTTTTAGGGCTACCAGAGGTGCATCCTTAAAAAGGTCCGAGGGGTAGATAAACGTGTAATCCGTTTGGTCCTTGAACAGGTCAAAAACGGCATCGATGGTCACTACCTGATCTTTATCGATAGTGAGTTTGGTATATTGAGAGAAGACATTGCCGGTATTGATCCCAAACGCAGTGGTACAAAACAAGAGTATAAAGGTCCTCATCGTTAGTTCGAGTAACTTCTTTCTGCCCCAGAAAGAAATTCTGGTCCATTTTAATTTCATAAATTTGAGTATTAGTTGAACATGATTTTTTTGGTCAATTAAGTATGAAGGGGTGAAGGTACCGCGCCGTCCAAGCTTAGGTCCTAGCCCCTTTTTTCGTGGTCTCTTTTTTAGAGCCTGTTTACGTTTTATCCTCCAGTTTTGTTATGGCCCTTTTAGCGGCCATCGCTGCATCTGGCTCCTTGTTTAAAGGCCAATGATTTGGCCTTTTCACTCGGCCCTTTTACAAAATGCGCATTTTGGCACTGCCAAACTCCGCTTTTTAAGCTTCAATTGACAAAAAAATGCCCTAGAACAACCTGCCTCGACGGCAGGCGGGATTCTAAAAACAAAATTTAAACAGGCTCTTATTTTATGGTTATTCTTCTTCCTGCTACGTCATAGGCCTTTATTGATTTAGTAATTACAATGCTTTCCAAAATTTCGTCCAGCGGTTCATCCTTTCGAAACACCCCGTTAAATTTTGCATTTTCCAGCACGGGATCCGCAAATAGAACATCCACATCATACCAACGGGATATTACCTGGGCAATGTCCTTCAACGGCATGTTATGGAAACTGAAAATGCCCTTTACCCATAGAATTTCATTATCTACCGCTACCGCTCTCTTGGTAATGGTACCTTTATCCAAATTTAGTACGGACTGCTGCCCCGGTTCCAGGATACTTTGGGCATCCGTAGCGCGTACCACCACTTCCCCTTCGACCAGGGTGGTACATACATTTTCTTCCCCTTTGTATGCCTTTAGATTGAATTCCGTGCCGAGAACCTCTATTTCCTGCGACTGGTTTATCACCTTGAAAATTGCCCCTTGGTGCTCGGTGCTGGGCGAGACATCAAAATAGGCTTCCCCATATACCAGTTCAACCTCCCTGGCTTCCCCTTTTGGGAATTCCACAGGATATTTCAGTTGGCTTTCCGAGTTGAGCCAGACCAAGGATCCATCGGCCAGCTTTATTTGAAACTGCCCGCCCCTGGGAATCGTTAGATAATTATACAACCCATAGGATTCAGAATTTTTGGAACGGTTGTAAACCAATTGCTCCCCATTACTTCTCAAATGGGCCGTTTGTACCTCTTTCCCTTTTTCCAAATGGATGACAGACCCGTTGCCCAAGGTAAGGACCGCCTTATCCGAGCCCGCACGGATAACTTCTTCACCGGGTGTTTCGGAGACCACCTCCATGCGGTCCACACTATCGTTTTCACCATCGAAGTAACCTTTTTTATAACAATAGGCCAAACCTATGAGCAACAAGACCGTTGCTGCGTACTTGGTTAGGGAAAAAACCTTTTTATTACTGTTTTTCTTCTTATCGCGCTCTATGTAATCGAGCAGTTTTTTTTTGGAGTCCTCTTTGCCAAATTCATTCATAATAGAACCAACTGCGTAATTAATTTTTATATACTCTAAGAACTCTGTTCGATTCTCGGTGTCCTCCACCCATTGGGAAAGTAGATCCAAATCCAAGGCGGATCCTTCTTTAGTAAGGTAAAGGGCCATCCGTTTTTGCATCTTTTTGGACATTTAACATTTGTTTTACATTATGAAAACGTATTAACTTTATGGAACCCTTGTTTTTTGAGCAAACTTTTTTTACTACCTTGAAGACCTCAATAGGCAGGTACTGAATATGAGGATAGACCATATAGACCATTTGGAATTTATCAAGGGCCTTAAAAAAGGGGATTACAAGGCCTACTCCTACATGGTGGACACGTATCATCATGCCCTTTGTTCCTACGCCCTTGCCCTTACGGACGATTATGAATTATCTAAGGATATCGTACAGACGGTGTATATTAAAATATGGGACAAGAGAACTAAAATCAAGGACGACGTACATTTATTGAATTATCTCTACAAATCGGTCTACAATGCCTTTATAGACCAATATAGGAAGCGAAGACCGGTCTTCTCCCTTGAAAAAATACATATCGACTCCTTAAATACCTTTATTCAGGACAATTCAGAAACGAACAAAAAAAAGTTGATCGATCTAATAAAAAAGGAAATCGAAAACCTGCCTCCAAAATGTAAAAAAGTTTTCTTGTTAAGCAGGCAGGAGGGGCTCACGAATATTGAGATAGCGGAACACCTAAGCATATCCAAAAAGTCTGTTGAAGGACATATAACCAAGGCCTTTGCTTTTTTGCGCAACCGTCTGGGGAACCAATATAACACATTACTTTTCCTGTTGTTTCCGGAACCTGGTAAATCCCCGGAGCAAAGTGGGCAAAATGTTCGGCAAAATCCGGTAAGTTCGGCACCAAACCCTATCCACTTGGTATACACTGAAAAAAGTGCA
>JBCCZF010000441.1:0-3400 GCA_039188035.1 Bacteroidota bacterium
ACGGCTTTCTCTTCCTCGGTCAAAAAATCAAGATGTTGCACGGAACCATCCCGATCTCGTATACTGCGCCATACCTCTGGGGTATCCTTCCCTTTTTCCTCGAGGAGCTCCATCAGGTACTTGTTTTTTATGGTGACCTTGATTTTGGCGATATCCTTTACATAAATATTGGACCAAATGGGCTCTATCCCTTGTGATACCTGTCCCAAAATAAAGGCGGATGAGGTAGTGGGCGCCACGGCGTTTAAGGTAGCATTTCTTCGTTTATACCCCTTAAGTACCTCCGGTTCCCCAAAGCGTTCCGCCAGTGCTTCGGATGCCTTGTAAGATTTATCCTTTACTACCTTGAATATTTCGCTGTTCAGGTCATAGGCTTCTTGGCTGTCAAAGGCCAATCGTTTGGATTGCAACAAGGAATGCCAACCGAGTACCCCAAGGCCCAAGGCCCTGTTCTCCTTGGCAAAATTATAGGCCCTTTCCATAAATAAAAAGGTCTGCCTATCTTCTCTGTCCGAAGAATCCCGATAGACCTCCAATTTTTCCAAAAATTCCGTAATTACGGCATCCAGGAAATGGACCATGGTTTCCACGGCATCGGTGTTTTTCCACTTGTCATAGTGCAATAGGTTGATGCTGGAAAGTACACATACAAAGGACCAGTTCTCGTTGGAGGGCAACATTATTTCCGTACAGAGATTACTGGCGTGGATGCGGTGCTGTTTGTCCTTGTAGACGTCGGCGGCACCATTGTTGGCATTGTCCCTGAAAAAGACATAGGGATATCCCATTTCGGCGCGACTCTGTAATACCTTGGCCCAAATGGTTCTTTTTTCAACATCGCCATTTACCATCTCCTGCATCCATATATTGCCCACGGTTACCCCATGGGTCAGTTGTTGAATGGGATTCCCTTCCGTGCCTATTTCCAAAAACTCCATAATATCCGGGTGGTCTATGGGCAGGTAGGGGGAGAAGCGACCCCTGCGGACCGACCCCTGGCTGACCACATCCACCATGGATTCGAACAATTGCATAATGTGCACGGCACCGGAAGCCTCGCCATTGTTTTTTACGGGCGCCCCACGGTGTCTTATTTTCCCAAAATATCCCGATGTGCCCCCACCCAATTTGGACATCATCCCAACTTCGGATTGGGTGTATAGAATATTGCCCATGTCGTCGTCTATATGGGATCCAAAACAACTAATGGGCAGCCCCCTTTCTTTCCCAAAATTGGACCAGACCGGGGAGGCCAGGGAGAAAAACCCTTGGGACATATAGGAATAGAACTTATCGGCATAACCGGGAATCTGCAGGATTTGCTCCGCCCGTTCCGCTATTTCCCGGATACGGCCTTCCGGGGTGGCTCCCTCCGTTAAATAACCGGAGGCCAAAAATTTTCTGCTATACTCGTTCAGCCATTGGAAATCTTGGTTTTCCGTATCGGAATCCGAACGGGTCAATACTTCTTTTCTGGCGTTTACAAGCTGTTGGGCGGTGCTTGGTTCTGGGGTTGTTGTGCTTTGTTGTTCTAAAAAGGTGTTTTTTTCCATGTCTTAAAAAAGGTCGTCACTAGTTATACTTTGTGTTCTTTTACTATAGTTAATTGATCGTTTTACAAAAAAATCGCCGTGTTTGGTACCTATGATCTCATCATCGAACCATTCCGTTTGGGCAAGAAGTTTGGTGTCCACTTCAAAGACTTTTTGGATGCCGATGCTCTCCAAAGCGTTATTAAAGCGATTTTTCAAAAATTCATTGACCACGGCTTTGGGTAGAAAGTCAACCTCCCCGGCCTCGAAAATCCAATCCACAATTTTGCTTTCGGCAATGAAGGCCTCTTCACAAAGTTGCTGTATGTTCAGATGATAGGACTCATCAAACCATTGGGGATGCTCCTTTTGGATAATCTTGATGATATCAATACCAAAGTCCCCATGGATTTGCTCTTCCTTGGAAGTAGCCTCTACTACGTTGGAAATGCCCTTGAGCATATTTTTATGCTTATTAAAGGCCATAATGATTAGAAACTGGGAGAATAGGGAAACGTGTTCTATAAACAGGGAGAACAACAAAATGGATTCGGTATACTCCCTATTGTCCTCACTTTTGGCATTCTTAAGGGCCGTTTCCAGATATTGTACCCGCTTTATAATGACCGGCTTCTTTTTGAGCAGTTCAAACTCCTTGTTCAACCCCAGGATTTCCAATAGGTGGGAATAGGCATCGTGGTGACGGACCTCACTTTCGGCAAAAGTGGCCCCTACGGAACCAATTTCAGGTTTGGGCATCCGTGCATAGATATCGCTCCAAAAGGTCTTTACGGCTACCTCAATCTGTGAAATGGCCAGCATGGTATTCTTGATGGTACTGCGTTCCACCTCGGTGAGCCGGGATTTAAAATCCTGGACGTCACTGGTGAAATTGAATTCGGTATGTATCCAATAGGAATGCCGTATGGCCGGGACGTATTCATACAGTTCCGGATATTCATAAGGCTTTAGGTTGATGCGTTTTTCGAAGATGTTGGATTGCCGGCTAATCGCCTGTTTGTTGCGATAAATAATGTAGGCCTTGGCTACATCCTGAAATTCGCTGAGCATCAATTTTTGCTCTACCACATCCTGCACCTCCTCCACGGTAGGAAGGTAGTTACTGTCCTTGCCCTTGCGTTCCAGGAGCGTGGTATATACTTGTTTTGCAATGGTTTGGGCATCTGCCGTTTGTCCGTGTTCCACAGCCGTCATGGCCTTTAAAACAGCGTTGGTGATTTTGTAGAGCGCAAAGGGTTGCGTACTAAAATCTCTTTTAGTGATATATGTAATTTCCATAAGATGTGAGAATAATGGGGGAAACGTTTCAAATAACGACACTGTAAAATTCACATTTTGTTCATATTCATTTTACGTTGTGCCATTTTGATTCTTAACAATTTTATCAACAACCCGGGAAAGTGGGTAAAACGTTTTTCGGAATTCGTGAAACATACGCGCGTTACAATCAAAAAAGGTCAAGGCATATAGTGTATACTACAGGGTATGCAGGGTCATTGGTAAAAGGGAAGTATTTACGCAGTTGTTTGTCCAGTGTAGAAAACGGATAATTGCAGAAATGGTGGAATAATTACGCGCTTTTTAACTTTCCGCTTTTTGGCGCGTTACCCCATAAAAATAAAGGGAATGTGATTCAACATGTACACCAAAGGTATCCTCAATGGTTTTCTTAATATGCTGGATTCTGGGATCACAGAATTCCTTTACTTCCCCGGTATCCGTTAAAATAACGTGATCGTGCTGCCGATCAAAATAGCTTTTTTCAAAATGGGCCATCCCTTGATCAAATTGGTGTTTTCTAACCAATTTTGCCGCTAGTAACAAATCCAGGTTATTGTAAATAGTGG
>JBCCZF010000442.1:0-3384 GCA_039188035.1 Bacteroidota bacterium
AAATTTTATATCCGATCAAGGCCGAAGCCAAAATAAACAAGGCCAAGAAAGTGAATCGAAATAACTTTGGGACGCTCATAACCAATAGTTTTCTTAGTTTTGAGTGTAGAACAGGAATGATGGTATTTTACCCCACCCCCCTTATCAAAAAGAATCCCTGAATGTCCCAAAACCAACCATCTGTTTGTGAAAAAAGGGTTTTTAACAAACTGTTCGATTTAAATGCGGAACCCCTTCGCAACTACCTCTACTACCAATGCGGCAATAGACAGCAGGCCGAGGATTTGGTACAGGAAGCCTTTATAAAACTGTGGAACAATTGTAAAAAGGTACTCTTTGACAAAGCCCGGGGATTTTTGTTCGCCGTGGCCAAGAATGCTTTTTATAACGAGGTGGAGCACCAAAAAGTGGTGTTGAAATACACGAAACTGCCCCATAGGCGATCGGATACTGAAACCCCGGAATTCAAACTGGAAGAAAAGGAGTATATGCAGGGCCTGCAACAGGCTATTGCCGATTTGCCCGAGGGACAACGTGAAGTCTTTTTGTTGAATCGGATGGATAAAATGACCTACAGGGAAATCGCCCAAGCGTTGGGCGTATCCCAAAAGGCGGTTGAGAAACGAATGCACAAGGCTTTGATAAAACTGAGAAAGACGGTAAAAAATATATAGAAGTGGTTTAAATTTTTTAGCAAATTTAAAAAGTGTAAATCACTTCCTGGAATGGGGGTAGGGTAAAACAAGACTATCCGGTTGTTTAAGCGTATGCTATAAAACTATGTTCGAGGAAAAGGATGATACCATAATGGCACGTTGGCTTGCCGGAGAGCTCAATGAGGCGGAGCTTGCCGAATTTGAAGCCTCTTCGGAATATGTGGAATACCAACGCCTTGTCAACGGATTGGAGGCCTTTGAAAAAACCGAATTCAACAAGGAGGTCTTGCGTGAAAGATTGTGGCAATCCCTTGCGGATAACCCACCGTCCAAAACCAAAGTCATTCCATTAAAATCATTGGTTTACCTAGCCGGTGCCGCCGCCAGTGTTTTGTTGCTTTTAGGTCTATTCTTTAATGAGGTTACCTATTCCACCGATAGCGGTGAAAAAGAAACCGTACGGCTTCCGGATGGCACCGAGGTTTTTTTGAATGCAAAATCCACCTTGACCCGTAACCGTTTTTTTTGGTCCAGCAACAAAAAGGTGGCCTTCTCTGGCGAGGGATTTTTTGTAGTTACCAAAGGTGCTGGATTTCAAGTGGAGACCGTATCCGGGCTGGTACGTGTTCTGGGTACCCAATTCAACATTAGGTCTAGGGACGAAAATTTTGAACTCCTTTGTCATGAGGGCAAGGTGTCCTACGAGAATGCCATTGAAGAACAGCAACTGTACTTGACGGCCGGGGAAGGTTTACGTTTGCAAGGCAATATTGTGTTGGAGTTTAACCATAGGGAAAATGAACCGCACTGGCAGCAGGGAATCAGCCAGTTCTCAAATGCCCCGCTAACCACGGTAATGAAGGAGCTGGAAGCACAATACGGTGTTCAATTTAAGTATGCTCCCGGTGCGGTGGATGGTCATTTTACGGGTACCTTTGTTCACAATGCTATAGAACTGGCCCTAAGGGCAGTCTTTGTTCCCATGGGAATCGATTATGAACTTTCCGAAGACAAAAAAACGGTACACCTACATGGGCGATAAACCAAATCGCTTTTTCGTTTTTTTCGTTTTTTCCTTCTATTTCGGATGGGTAACGGCCCAGGAAACGATTCAGGTAAACTACCGGAACACTCCCTTGAAAAAAGTGCTGTTGGATGTTGAGGCCAAGACCCCTTTATTAGTATCCTACTCCGAAGAACTGGTTTCCAATTACCGGATTTCCATACAGGAAGAGAACATTTCCCTGGACGATTTGTTCGAATTCCTCGAACAGGAAACGGACTTGCGCTTTGAGCGTATCGGCCAAAATCAGATTATCGTCAGCCAGCCGAAAACCACATCTTCGGTCTGCGGATATTTGTTCGATTTGCTTACCAAGGAAGCGTTGCCCTACGCGACCTTAGTGATACAAGGCACCACCAAAGGGTTTACCACGGACGATACCGGTTACTTTACCATTGAAAATGAAGATATAAGTACTGGGATCTTGGTGCAGTATGTGGGCTATGCCGATCGGGTGTTGTTTATGGGGGGGGTTGACGGTTCGGATTGTAAACCCATTTTTCTGAACCCGAAGGCGGAAAGCTTACAGGAGGTGGTCGTACAGTCGTATCTCACCAGGGGGATAGATAAAGGCAGGGACGGATCTTTGATACTCAATTCCGAGGAGCAAGGGGTTCTTCCGGGTTTGGTAGAACCGGATGTCTTTCAGTCCGTGCAGTGGGTGCCCGGGATTACCAGCGTTGGGGAAACCGTTTCGGATATCCAAATTCGGGGCGGGTCTGCCGACCAGAACCTGGTCTTGTTCGACGGTATAAAAATGTACAATACCGGCCATTTTTTTGGTATGGTCTCTATTTTTAATCCCAATGTAACCACCGGGGCGACCCTTTTTAAGGGTGGGGCCGATGCCGAATATGGGGAACGTATTTCTGGGGTGATCGACATTAGGGGAGAGACCCAAATACCTGAAAGAACTTCCTACGGTCTGGGTCTTAATGGAACGCAATTGGATGCTTTTGTAAAAGCCCAATTATCGGAATCCGTTGGTTTGGTGGTCTCCGGCCGACGTTCCCATGGCGATTTCGGAAATGTAAACTCCCCCACCTTTGAAGCGATATCGGAAAAAGTTTTCCAAAATACTGTGGTAGGGGAGAGCAACGGGGAAGAAACGGAATTGGAAGGTGAGGATGATCTCTTTTTTTACGATGCCCATATAAAGCTCCTTGTAAAGCCTTCGGAGCGGGACAGTATGTATTTAAGCGGATTGTTGACGAAAAACGATTTGAATTTTCGATTACGCGATGACGGAGATCTTATAACGGACGTGTTGACCAGTCAAAACGAGGGTCTGGGCTTTAACTGGAGTGGAACCAAGGGCAAGCGTTGGTTCCATACCCTAAGCGGCTACTATTCCAATTACAAGAGTGATTACCAAAACCGTTTTCTGGAAGATGATGCCCCAACAGAGGAAAACTTTAGGTCCAATTCGGTAAAGGATTTAGGACTTAATGCCAACCTGCGGTATGAACTGAACAGCAGGCATTCGCTAAAGTTAGGCTATCAATGGGTGCAGAACCAGGTGCTTTATCAGCTTAACCAAATGGAAATAGGCAATGCCGAAGATGCAGTTAACGAAACTTCAAACACCAAAAACACTACCCATTCGCTTTATGGTACCTACACATTTCGTCCCTTAAACAGAGGATTGGTCGGAATTGGTTTTAG
>JBCCZF010000443.1:0-3366 GCA_039188035.1 Bacteroidota bacterium
CGGGGTATATGAAGGGCAGGTTCAAGGTGGGGGAGTTAGGCAAGCTCCTACAGAATTCCATCGGGAGCATCTATACCAACTACAGGCCTTTTGCCATTTCCGATGGGCAGACCCTGGCCTTTAATTTTAAGATTTACAATAAGATTGTTGATGTTTTCTTTCCCGAGGTAAAGTTTGACCCCAATACCTTTATACGTGGGAATATCATATCGGATGAGGGCGATTTTAAACTCACTTTTAAATCCCCAAAAATTGAGGCATATGGTAATGTGGCCGATAAAATCGATGTTAGGATCGATAACAAGAACCCGCTTTTTAATACCTATATGTCCGTAGCGGACCTTTCTACCCCGTATTACGATGTCAAGGATTTTAACCTAATCAATACCACCCTCAAGGACACCCTATTTTTTAGGACAGAGTTTAAAGGGGGCAGTGAGTTAAACGATAGTTATAACCTTAACTTCTATCACACCTTTAACGAGGAGAACAAATCGGTAATAGGGTTAAAGACTTCGGACATCAATTTTAAGGACAATACCTGGGTACTCAACAGGGATGGGGACAATAAGAACAAGGTAATCTTTAATCGGGCCTTGGACAGTATATGGATCCAGGAAATTGTAATGAACAACAATGAGCAGGAACAGATACGGCTCAGGGGGCAATTGGCCGATTCTACCTATAAAGACCTTCAATTGCAGTTTAAAATCGTATCCCTGAACAAGATTACGCCGGCCATAGATAGTTTAAGACTTCAGGGTGAGGTGAACGGGATTCTGAACATCCTGCAAAAGGACAATGTATATTTGCCTTCGTCCAACCTGTCCATCGCCGATTTTGCGGTAAACAATATGCGTATGGGCGACCTCACCATAGGCATTGTGGGCAACAGGGATCTAACCGATTTTGTGGTCAATTCCCAAATTACGGACAAGGGGGTGGAGAAGTTGGGCGTGGTGGGCAACATACGGAACCGGGGTGAGATGCCTACCGCCAATCTACATCTGAACTTCAACAAATTGGATTTGGAACCCTTTAGTCCCCTGGGGGAGGATGTCATAACCAATATTCGTGGTTACCTTAGTGGAAATGCGCTTATTACGGGCCCGGTGAATAATCCGGATTTTGGCGGTATTTTAACCATGGATCAGGCCGGTCTTGCCATCCCCTATCTAAATGTGGACTATGACTTTTCCCCCTATTCCAGGATAAATTTGGAAAAAAAGGCCTTTGTTTTTGATCAAGTAGGCCTTACCGACGTCTCAAAAAAGACCAAGGCCGTTCTGGACGGGGCCATTACCCACAGTTATCTAAGGGATTGGTTTTTGGATTTAAATGTAGACACCCGGAACAATCGTTTTTTGATCCTAGATACCAGTTTTGATGAGGATGTACTGTATTATGGTACTGGGTTCATTAATGGTAAGGGACGCATTTTTGGGCCCACAAAGGCGTTGACCATAAAGGTGGATGCCGAAACCTCCCGGGGAACCTCCCTAAAAATCCCATTGAGTGATGTGGCTTCCGTAGGCGACTATTCCTTTATCAATTTTATTGAACGCAATGACGTCAAGACCATTGAGGAACAGCGCCAATTGGACGATTTTGAGGGCATAGAGATGGAGTTTGACCTAAACGTGACCCCAGATGCCGAGGTAGAAATTGTAACGGACCGTAAAACGGGCAGTTCCCTAAAGGGAACCGGGGAGGGGATTTTGCTTATACGTATCAACACACGAGGAAAGTTTGAGATGTTCGGGGATTTTGTTGTGGTCACCGGGGAATATAATTATCGGTTTGTCAATATTATAAACAAGACCTTTACCGTACGTCCTGGTGGGAGCATTATTTGGGATAGGGAGCCGTTGCGTGCCCAATTGAACCTGGATGCCGTGTATTCGCTTACGGCAAATCCGGCGCCTTTGTTGGACAATGCATCCTACACCCGGCGAATTCCGGTCAATGTGGTCACCAAACTGACCGGGGAATTGGAAAATCCGGATATCGAGTTTAATGTGGAATTTCCGGGAACCAATACCGTGGTACAGTCCGAGCTGGAGTATCGTTTACAGGACCCCACGGTGGAAGAAAGGAATGCCTTGTTCCTGTTGGCCCAGGGCTCTTTTGTGAACGATCAGACTGGAATTAACCAACAGGCGGTTACCGGAAATCTATTGCAGTCCGCCTCCGGGTTGCTAAACCAGGTTTTGGGCAGTGACAATGACAAGTTTAACCTGGGGCTTTCCTATGAGCAGGGTGTTTTGGATAGGGAGGCCGATATACAAACGGAGAACCGGATCGGGGTGACCGTTTCCACACAGATCAGCGATCGGATTTTGTTCAACGGTCGGGTCGGGGTACCCGTAGGGGGATCTAGCGAAACCATTGTGGCCGGGGATATGGAGATACAACTATTGCTCAATGAGGAAGGCACCCTAAGTGCCAAGTTCTTTAACCGGGAGAACGAGATACAGGAATTCTTTGCACAAAGACAAGGCTATACCCAAGGGGCCGGTCTTTTCTATGAGGTTGATTTTAATAGTTTTAAGGAACTCTTTAGAAAGGTAATCGGTAAAAACAAGGCGAAGACCCCTCCGAGCCGGGAAAATGTCATCCCTGAATCCGAGGCCCTGCCCTCCTCGGTAATGGGCCGGGACAGCCTATTGCGCTTTTATCCCAAAGTGGGTGGTTTCCGTTAGTTTTTTTAAGGAAAAGCTGCCCAGGTTGATTCCTTTTTTAGGCCGTAGGCCCTCTTGTTGTCTTTTTGTGTCCCGACCCTTATGAAATGGTAAATAAGATGGTTCGCAATTCCAAAATTGAAATAAGTTTGTTAATTTTGCTAGCTTAAAATTTTGGATGGTTTCCCAAATAAAAAAGATAGGTGTCTTTACTTCTGGAGGCGATTCCCCGGGCATGAATGCCGCCATACGTTCCGTGGTACGTACCTGTGCGTATATGAAGGTGCAATGTGTGGGGATTTATCGGGGATATGAAGGCATGATAGAGGGGGATTTTAGACCTATGGACGCCCGTAGCGTTAACAATATTATCAACAAGGGCGGGACTATTTTAAAATCGGCCAGGTGCCAACCTTTTCGTACAAAGGAAGGTCGTCAAAAAGCCTACGATCAGTTAAAATCCGAGGGTATTGATGCCTTTGTCGTTATAGGGGGCGATGGAAGTTTTACGGGAGCCATGATTTTTAACCAGGAGTTCGATTTTCCTATAATGGGCATCCCAGGGACAATTGACAATGATATTTTTGGGACCAGCTTTACTTTAGGCTTCGATACCGCGCTAAATACCGTGGTAGAGGCCATAGATAAGATAAGGGATACCGCGAGTTCGCATAACCGGCTTTTC
>JBCCZF010000444.1:0-3364 GCA_039188035.1 Bacteroidota bacterium
AAACCAATGTAAGGCCCATTGCGAAAGTTTGCATTAAAAATCGTAGTTTCTTCATTTTGCTCTAGTTAGTTAAACGTATTCCAAAGCTAGGGGACAACCCTATTTTTGGAAATGGACGTTTTCCCCAAAAACATGGATGGATTATTCAAAAGAGCATGAAAAAGAGGACATTGCTTAAAACGCAAATGAATCGGCCTAGGCCAACCCAATTTTATGGACGACCCATTTGATGGCCCCGGAAGCCTACAGCCTAAAGGCCGCCCTTGACGGTTGGATGGAAAACGAAGATGGCACCCAGATAAAGGAGCGGGCGGCACAGGCCTACGACACCTATCAAAAATGTGGGATTCGGGGAGCGCGGAATTTGTTTGCCTACGGGTTTTGAGTGTCCCCTACACCCTTAACCGGATGTCCCTTCTTTCCAAAACCCCAACGAAAAGGATGATTACCAAAGAAAACAATAAAGCCTTGCCCAGGCCTACTATTCCATGGGATAGGAAATGGGGCCACTGAACCCCGAGCAGGCCCAAGGCCGGATAGATAAAATACGGCATGAGATAACAGGTTAGGGTGCTTGTGCCTGCGGGTTTAATGGACGATGCCCATCCTGTATACCCCAACCGATCTACAATAAGGTAAAGCAAAACAAATGTCCATAAACCTATTCCCATGCAAATAAGCATCCAAGAGGGAGTGGCCAAATTCTTGGAAATAGGAAAGTACGGCCGGATCCCAAACCCAAGTGCCACCCATAAAACGCCCAAAAGGAGCACTCCTATAAAATAGGCATTAAGGGATCGTGTGGTTTTTCGATACTTTAGGTAAAATTGGCAACATAACATCCCGGCCATCACCAGGATATAATTGGAGGCACTAATGAGCATTTTTAATCGGGGCAGCCCCTCAAAAAATCCTTTTTCCTGGATATTCATAAACAGTAGTACAAAAAAGACCGCTATAAGGTAGCCCACCCGTTTACGGAACAGGACATACAACAAACTGTTGAATAGATACGCCCAACCAATAAGCCCAAGAATCCCCCACCAATACGGTTGCATGCCAACGATGCTCCCTGCACTTCCCCCGCGATAGGCCCATGCCAAATAACCCAAAAGGCCCATTCCTGCCAACCGAAGCGTCCAGGCCCGTAACAAGCCAATCCCAGGTAGTCTTCGATACTCCAACCAAACAAGGAAAATAGCGGTTGCCATTAGAATGCACCAAATCCTTTTGCTGAAACCCATGGCACCATCGTAGATGTTCTCATAGTTCACCATATAGAATCCCATGACCAAAAGGGCAAGGGTCCGCAATAGAATGTGGCCTAAAATCGTTGGTTTCGATTCCTGTTTCCGCATTCTAATGGTAATCGCCAGGGGAATGGAAAGCCCAACTATAAAGAGAAAGAGGGGAAAGATAACATCGGAAAAACCCATACCGTCCTCGTGGATAGTGGTATGTTCCAGCCATTTGGGCACCCCCGTGAGCGTAAACAAGTCGTTGACAAAAATCATAAAAAACATGGTCAACGCCCGGAATACATCTATGGCTAGTATGCGTTTTGGTTTTGATATTGTCCCGGAAGCTTTCATTTCCTTTTTTAGGTTTCTGCTATCTATCTTTCAGATCCAGGATGTAAGGTAACGATTCAAAAGCATATCCTTTCTTTTTTAGTAGCTGGATAAGTTCATCCAGCCTTGTATAGAACTTATCCTTGCGGTCCGGGTGTGTCCCGATATGGGAAAGCAGCAAAAAACCGTTTAAGCCTTCTTTCCCTTCATAGGAGTTTATGGATTCGAGGATGCTTTCCGAATCCCGGTAATTGGCCATCTTTGGGGTCGTATAATCGGCATGGGACAAGGTTCCTGGCGTATAATTGACCAAAACTACCTCCATTTGATCGGCCCATTGGGTGATTATTTCGTCGTTCCATTCATATGGGGGCAAAAAATAAGGGGCATCCTCCTTTCGGATACCGAACTTTTCCATCTCCGCATAATTGGCCTTTAAATCGGTCTTGAACTCTTCCCGGTCTACGAGTCGCTTTTTCTCCGGGGTCCAATCGTTGTAGAGCAAATGTTGGTCCGAATGCGGCCCCAGATAGTGGCCTTGCCGTTTTGCCTCCTCAATACTAGGGGCATAGGCCGTGTTTCGGTAAAAATTCCCGGTAAAAAAGAAAGAGGCCTTTATCCCATGCTTTTTTAAGGTTTTTAGAATGATGTTTGCCCCATCGGCATATTCGTCACCGGAAAACATCAAATGCAATTTCTTGCCTGAGGCATCCCCCCGAACAATGGCCCCACTTTCATCATAGGCATATTGCTTCTTTTGATGTCCCTTGGCCCTACTCGCGCTTTCCATGGCCGAGAGATAGTAGACCAAACAGGCCGTGCCGTCCATGGTGGGTTCATTGGTGGAAAAGCTGCCCACATCGTCCTGATACACCACCAGATCGGACTGGAATTCGGCATATTCATCTGCATCGTAGAGTTCTACCCCGATCAAACTATTGGCTATGGAACCATAAACGGGCCCATCGATTAGACCCCCATTGGTCTGGTAGCCGTGCAGGTGGTTTAAACTGGAATGCGGATCTACCGGGGTATCCCCTTCCTTGGGAAGTCCTACCACCATGGAAGTGCCCCAAATATTACAGCCAAAAAGCCAGTCGCGCAAGGCGGCTTCCATCTCCAAATAGGTATCGTCCCCGGTAAGGGCATGGTACAATCGGCTTTGGGTTACTGCCGCGGTCACCAGATTATTGGAACACCATACAAAGGGAACGCCTATGTAAAAGGGGTTTTCCTTACCGCGCTCATGTAGTTTTTGTAAACCCATGGCATAATACCCCGCTACTTTTTTTTGTTTTTCCGATGTTACCGCAGAGGCCAGTTCGTGATGACCTGCATTGAGAAACGGATAGTACTGGTAATGTACCACGGTATCCCTTCCTATCCAAGGGGTTACCTGTTCCTTTTCGGCATAATCCAAAGCATGGTTCATGTACGTTTTATTTTGAGTAAGCCGATATAGACTACTGGCGGCCAGTTCCATATCGTCCACCCAATTGTCCTCCTCATAAAAATAGGGTGCGCTTCCTGGTGCCGTTTGGCTTACCCCGGGATTCTTTTTCCCAAAGGCGTAGGCATCCATGGCCCGCTGGGGCAGGTCATCCGTATAGCCAGGATAAAACTCGGTAAGGACCATGGCACCCAAGGCAAAGGCCGAAGCATACTTTCCAGCCGTAGAGGCCACCCCGGTAGATCGGTTCTTATATTTTAGCATCCCCTGTTTTTCACCGCTGGCCAAATATACCGGACGACCCTTTCTTCCTGGATCGTAGGTGGCCGAGTCCAAATTGGGC
>JBCCZF010000445.1:0-3346 GCA_039188035.1 Bacteroidota bacterium
GACCAGCTCTCACCATTGGTCGATGCGGTCTTCGGCGATCTCACCGATCGGCTAGAGGTCACCTCCTTCGACGAGGAGGAGATCGATGGCGTCAGCCAGTACACCATGGTGCTCTCCGTGCAGGAGACCATCCTGCTGCCCTTGCCCGCCAAGCCTATCTGGGCATTGGAAACCTAGCCGAGTATTTTTTGTTCCAAAAGCGATTACCCCGTCAGGAACTACTTCCCATCGATATTATCACCGCGGAAAATTACGAACACCACCTGAGGTAAATCCCATTTTCAGATTTACTAATTTTAACATAAAAACGCTACGATTTTGTCAATGTGTTCGAGCACATTTTTTTTTAAGGCTATTGTTTTATTAAAAAAATAGTTTAAATTCACATTATTATTAATAAAATGTTAAACTAACTCACTGTTGAAAAACTAACATTATGACTAGAAAATTGCTTGTATTTCTTGTGCTGGTCATGGGATCATATCCCATACTGGCACAAAGGACCGTATCCGGTACAGTTGCGGATGCATCTGATGGATCCCCGTTACCAGGGGTGAATGTTGTGGAAAAGGGAACCACCAATGGAACCTCCACGGACTTTGATGGGAACTACACTATCGAAGTTTCAGGAGATGACGCCATTCTGGAATTCTCCTACTTGGGCTTTTCTACGATGGAAATTCCTGTTGCTGGACAATCCACCGTAAATGCTTCCCTCAATGAAGACGCCGAACAGTTGGGCGAGGTTGTGGTTACCGCCCTGGGCTTGGAACGTTCCGAGAAATCGCTCTCCTATGCCAACCAACAGGTGCGCACCGAGGAACTTACCCAGGCCAGGCCCGTGAACGTCCTGGAGGGCCTAAGTGGTAAGGTTGCAGGGCTGTCCGTGACCCAATCCTCTTCCGGGGTTGGAGGGGCAACAAAAGTGCTGCTGCGAGGTAATCGATCCATAGACGGTAGCAGCCAACCCCTGTATGTAGTGGACGGTATCCTCTTGAACGGGGATATCAACAACATTAGCCCGGATGACATTGAAAGTATTTCCGTGCTCCGAGGGGCGAATGCCGCGGCCCTGTATGGAAGTAGGGCAGCAAATGGTGCGATAGTTATTACCACGAAATCCGGTAAAGGGGCCCGGGAAGGGGTCTCTACATCCATAGGATTTGTTTCAACCTTTTCCAGTGCCCTCAACTTATTGGATTTCCAAAACGAATACGGCCAAGGAGCGGGAGGCACTTATTCCGCCCAGGCAACCACTTCCTGGGGACCCCGTTTTGACGGTAGCCAAGTGGCCCACTGGTCCAACAATCCGGAATACCCGTTATTTGGACAGACCTATGCCTATGAGGCCCAACCGGACAACGTGGACGACTTTTTTACCCTTGGTCACAATTTAGCCACCAATATTGGGGTGAATATGAACACGGAAAAATCCAACGTTTTCATTGGGTATACCTATACCGATGCCGGGGGTATTGTGCCCGGGAACGACCTGAACAGGCACAGTATCAATACACGGATCAACTCCAAGATTACGGATAAGTTGACCGCTGATGTCAAATTGAATTATATCCGGGACGATTTTTCCAATGTATTAACTACAGGGGAGAATTTTGACAACCCCGTACGGTATTTGTACAAAACTCCCAGGAACATCCGTACCGAGGATTTCGAAAACTTTAGTTTCATCAGTCCAGAGGGGACTTTACGCCAGCACTACTTCCTGCCCCAGTTCAATGGAGGCGGCAACCCCTATTGGACCATAAACAATGTGCTAAATCCCAGATTGGAGGAACGGGTACTGGGCCTCCTGTCCCTAAAGTATCAAATTAACGATGATCTTTACATTTTGGGGCGCTCCGCTTTGGACAGGAACAGCTACAGAGAGGAAGGACTATGGTACAATGATACCTACACGGTGGCCCAGTTTGGAAGATACCGCAAGGAGCAAGAAGTCCGGTACGATTGGAACAGCGATGTACTCATTAACTACAACAAACAGTTGTCCGAGGATTTTAAACTGGATGTGAATGCCGGGGCCAACCTTAGGGTTTTCCAACGGGATAGGCTTTGGGGGGAAGGTAGTAATTTTTCCATTGAAAACTTTTTCGCCCTGAGCAATACCCAGCAACCTTTGGCAAGGGAAGAATTCAGGGAATTTGAGCAACAGTCCGTGTACGGCCTGGCGGAGCTCTCCTACAAGAATGCCATTTTCTTGAATCTTACGGCGAGGAACGATTGGAGTTCCACGCTCCCTGAGGATAACCGCTCCTATTTTTATCCTTCTGTGGGTCTTACCGCCGTGATGACCGATTTATTGGATATAGGCAATGGCCCTCTGAGCTTTCTAAAACTCCGTGTCAACTGGGCCGAGGTAGGTAACGATACCAGTCCTTTTCGATTGTCCCAACGAGCCAATGTTGATGCCGGGGCGGCCCGTCTTGACCCTGAGCTACCCAACCCCGATTTGCGGCCCGAAACCACACGTTCCTGGGAGTTAGGTTTTGATTCCCGGTGGCTGGACAACCGTCTACGTTTTGATTTTACCTGGTTTAAAACCAACACCTTTGATCAAATATTTGCCACTCCCACCCCTGTAGGATCAGGAATTGCCAGTCGTTTTCAAAACGGGGCCGATGTTCAAAATACCGGGGTAGAGATTCTCTTTGGGGCCACCATTATCGAAAACTCCGATTTTTCATGGGACCTTGATATTAACTTTGGTACCAATGAAAGTGAAGTCCTAGAAATTACCGAGGGTTTTGATCGTCTCACCATCGCCGGTGGCTTTGTTCGGGACTATGTGTTGGAAGTTGGGGGAGAATTCGGAGATATTTACTCGCGAGGCTTCCAAAGGGATGACAATGGCAATGTACTCATCGATGATTTTGGGCTCCCTTTGATTACCCCAGGACGGGATGAGGTAAAAGTGGCCAACTTTAATCCGGATTGGCTGGGCGGTATTCGCAACACTTTGCGTTATAAGAACTTTAACCTTAGTGCGCTAATCGATATCCGTCAAGGAGGTACCGCTGTGAACTTTACGGATGCTATCCTGGCCCGGGACGGCGTGCTGGAATCTACACTTCAAGGGCGCGAAGGCGGCTTGATTTTTGGAGATAATTTATTCGGAGGGGAAACGGCCATCGTACAATCTACCGGTCAACCAAACACTATCGCCGTTCGGGCGGAAGACTATTGGAACCGTGTAGGCGGTAGGAACACCCCGGTTGGAGAAGCTTTCGTGACCGACCTTTCGAACATACGGCTTAGGGAATTGGTCATAGGGTATAGTGTACCCTCCAGTTTTCTGGATAAGACCTTTATGAGCTCGGCCAATGTATCC
>JBCCZF010000446.1:0-3342 GCA_039188035.1 Bacteroidota bacterium
GGTGGCCTTTTATGAGCATATGTATTATTTTAAGGAGGTGTTTCCCGGAAAGCCCATACGGGTTTCCCTGGAAGTAAAGGGAATAAGCGAAGACGGCAGGTTTTTTGAATTTCACCATAATTTTTATGATGCCCAGGGTAAAAATGTTGGGCATGGCGAGATGATGGGGGCCTGGATCAGCCTGCAGACCCGTAAACTTATTGGACTGCCCCAGGAATTGTTGCGGAAATTCCAGAAGGTGAAAAAAGCGGACGATTTTAGGATGCTGACCAAGGAAGATACCCGCAGATTCGCCAAAGTACCTAGGGACTTGGAACCCGATAGTACGGTTTCTTCCCCAGAGTGAAAATCACCTTGACTTAATATGAATAATTGGAAAAATTCCATATTTTTGGTAAAACTCCAATAATGAAACGTTCTGGAACGGCAGATTTACTATTGCATGGCGGCGCCGTGCCGCCCTGGCTTTTCAACCGTATGAAACAATTGGCGTTGCCCTTGGTGGAAGCCATTCTAGCGCATAAAGGCAAGGAAAATTTTCTGGAACGTTTGTCCGATCCCTTCTGGTTCCAAAGTTTTGGTGCTGTCATTGGTATGGACTGGAACTCTTCTGGGATTACTACCACCGTACTGAATGTCCTGAAACAATCCTTGAACCCCGTTTCAAAACAACTTGGCATATATGTCTGTGGGGGGAAGGGAAAAAAATCCTTGCAAACACCCAAAGAGTTGGTTCAAGTGGGCAATAGCACTGGACTTGACGGGCATTACTTGGCCCAATGCAGTAAATTGAGCGCAAAAGTAGACAATACTGCGGTGCAGGATGGGTATCAACTCTATATTCATAGTTTTGTCGTTAGTGATACCGGAAGATGGTCCGTCATCCAACAAGGGATGCATAATACCAACGGTATGGCACGGCGCTATCATTGGCATTCGGAACATTTGACGTCTTTTGTCGAGGAACCCCATACGGCGGTTTGTGGAAAACAACAGGGCAATATCCTTAATTTGACACACAAGAAGGCCGGATTAACCAAGAAGTGTATTCTGGAGATTACCAAGGAACATCCGGATAAAGTCCTTAAGGAACTACCGCATCTTCTAGTGCCCGTATATCACCATATTAAACCCAAAGATGTGGATATGAAACGCCTGGGTAGTATATTGTGGCTGGCGCAGGAAAACGAAACCCAAAAGTTTGAGGACTTATTGCTCCTTAAAGGATTGGGGCCACGCACATTGCAATCCCTAACCCTGGTAAGCGAGATAATCCATGGCACCCCGTCCCGCTTTTCCGATCCGGCGCGTTTTGCCTTTGCCCACGGCGGTAAGGATGCTACTCCTTTTCCTGTCCCCACAAAGGTGTATGACGAGACGATAGCCACATTGCAATATGCTGTTGATAAAGCCAAGATGGGGCATTCGGACAGACTCCGGGCGGTAAAAAAACTTAGCCTTCTGGCCCAAAAGGCGGAAAAGGGCTTCACGCCCAATACCCGCTTTGATGCCTTGGTTCAAAAAGAAAATGACGAATCCTACAAGTACGGCGGCCGAAGTATCTATGGCTTTGCCAAACCGCCCCAAAATAAGCAGTTAAACTTATTTGCAGACGCTATGCAATAAAGTCTTCCAAGGGTTTTGGATGAAATTCTGCCACATCTCCTGGAGGGAAATTCGGATTTTTTGCCTACTGTGAATTGGATCCCCAATTTTCATATGAACGAAATAAAAGCAAATTAATGTCCCATACGGGAAGAAAATCCCTGGCCTTTACGATACAAAATTCCTTATTGTTCGCATAACCAAATATAGTACAAAAGTAACGACAGTAACTTTTGCCGAACGTAGGGAGGCGCCTCTTCATGGCATAGGCAAGGCCAATGTAATAGGGATAATCAAGGGGCATGTATCCAAGGGCCATTTTTTTGCCCGGTAGTAGTTTAGTTATTTGCTTTTACTTTGGGGAATGGGAGACCTACTGGCCAAATACACGCCCAACAGTACCAGACAGGCCGCCACTATTTTAATGGTGGTAAGGCTGTCTTTTCCTGTGACAAAGGCATAGAGGATGCCAATAAGGGGTTGCACATAGATAAAGGCGCTTACCGTGGAGGCCTTTAACTGGGTGAGGGCAAAAATGTTGAACAGGTAGGTGCAGAAGGTAGTCCCTACCACTACAAAGACAATCCGCCAAATGGCCTCAAAAGGCAATGTGCTCCAATCTACTTCTCCCAGCTCTCTATGACCGAAGGGCAAACAGATGAGTATTCCCAAGGTAAAAAGCCATTTCATAAAGGTAAAGGGATGGTATTTGGCAATAAGGATTTTGGCCACAATTAGGTAGGCTCCATAAAAAATGGCATTCAGGAAGATCAAAAAATTCCCCAAAGGAATATTTGGGGCATCTTCCCGAATTTCTGCCCCGAACAGAACAAGGCCCAATGCCCCCAACAGTCCCAGGACAATACCAAAGATTTTTTGGGGCGGGATATGCTCCTTGATAAAGAGGGCCGAAAGGATGAGTACAATAATGGGTGTTATGGTAATGAGAACCGCACTGTTTATAGGGGTAGAAAGGGCCAATCCCTTAAAGAATACCAGCATGTTTAGGCCCATCCCAAATAGGGCACATGCCCCCATCCGTAAATAGTCCTTTTTCTCAATGGTTTCCCGTGGCCCCAAAAAGGAAACCATCCAGAATAAGAAAGCCGCCCCTATAACACGGAACATAATAAAGGCGAAGGGTTGTACGTAATGGGGCATTACCCCCTTGGCAATAGTATGGTTAAGTCCATATATGGCAGTGGCCCCAATGGCGGCCAGTATGGCCAAGGCACGCTTGTTCAAGGGTGCAGGGCCAATTGGGCCGCAGCAACCGTTTTTTTGCTGTTGCCCACAAAAATTTCATCCCCTACAAGTACCACAGGACGCTTTAAGAAAGTATAGTGATCTAGGATAAGGGATTTATAGTCCTTTTCGGAAAGGGTTTTTTCGTGGAGACCGCGCTGGCGGAAAAGCATGGCCCTTCGGCTAAACAAAGCCTCGTAGCTCCCGGCGAGATTTTTCATTTCCTCCAACTGGGATTCGCTAATCGGGGCGGTTTTGATTTCCTGGAGGGTCACGTTGTCCAGAGGTTCCAATTCGGTAAGGATACGCTGGCAGGTAGAACAACTACCCAAGTGATATATTTTTTTCATAAAGCGTTATTTCTTCCGCCATGGCGGAGATACAAGGAATCGTTTTATTTTCTAGTTAAAGGTTAAAACCCTGCAATTTCATTGCAGTTACTTTAGTTTCTATAAATATTTTAGTTTTACCGAATGTCGGATTACCGCAGGA
>JBCCZF010000447.1:0-3342 GCA_039188035.1 Bacteroidota bacterium
ATCCAAGGTGGCCACCGGGCGTATAAACCCCAAGGAGACCGTGCAGCTCAAAAACTCCCTGGAAGCGACCATCCCCATAAAGCAAATGGCCCTACGGAGCAAAGACCTTGCACTGGAACGCATAGGCGACCAGTTGCACCCCTGCGACATGCTCCGAAAAAAAATTAAGGAGATGCTCAACGAGGAGGCCCCCGTAAACATCCTAAAAGGCAATACCATTGCCCAAGGCTACTCCCAAGAGCTGGACGAACTCCGGGAATTGGCCTATTCCGGGAAGGAATATCTGGATCAAATGCTGGCGCGGGAAACCGAGCGTACCGGAATCAGTTCCCTTAAAATAGCTTCCAATAACGTATTTGGCTATTATATTGAGGTGCGCAATACCCACAGGGACAAGGTTCCCGAAGAATGGATCCGGAAACAGACGCTGGTAAGTGCCGAACGATACATTACGGAGGAACTCAAGGAATACGAGGCCAAGATATTAGGGGCCGAAGAACGCATCCTACAGTTGGAACAGCAACTTTTCTCCCAGCTTATGGTCTGGATGCAGGAGTATATTGGCCCGGTTCAGGGGAATGCCCAGCGCATTGCCCAATTGGACTGTCTTTGTGGTTTTGCCCAATTGGCCCGGGAGAACCACTATGTTAGACCCCAGATCAATGATTCCACGGAAATTGCAATTACCGGCGGACGGCATCCGGTTATTGAAAAACAGCTCCCCCTTGGGGAGGCCTATGTAAGCAATGACGTTCTCCTAAACCGGGAAAACCAACAGATCATAATGATTACAGGGCCCAATATGAGTGGGAAATCGGCCTTGTTGCGGCAAACCGCCCTTATTGTATTGCTGGCCCAAATGGGAAGTTTTGTTCCCGCAGAATCCGCAAACATAGGCGTGGTGGACAAAATTTTTGTTCGGGTGGGGGCCAGTGACAATATTTCCATGGGGGAATCCACCTTTATGGTAGAGATGAACGAAACGGCCAGTATCTTAAACAACCTTTCGGAGCGCAGTCTCGTGCTTTTGGACGAAATTGGCCGCGGCACCAGTACCTATGATGGTATTTCCATTGCCTGGGCCATTTCCGAGTATCTCCACGAGCACCCCGCACGGGCCAAAACCCTTTTTGCCACCCACTATCACGAGCTCAATGAAATGGCCGCCACCTTTGATCGCATCAAAAATTATAACGTTTCCATTAAGGAGCTAAAGGACAAGGTACTTTTTCTACGCAAACTGGTTCCCGGAGGCAGTGAACACAGCTTTGGCATCCATGTAGCCAAAATGGCGGGAATGCCCCACCATGTAATCCAAAAGGCCCAAAAAATCCTGAAAAAACTGGAAAAGTCGCACTCCAGTGAGGAGCTTACCCATAAGCTACAGACCGTACAAAACGAGATGCAACTCAGTTTCTTTAATCTGGATGATCCGCTTTTGGAAGAAATCAAGGAGGAAATCCTGCACTTGGACATCAACACCCTTACCCCTGTTGAGGCCCTGATGAAACTCAATGAGATCAAGCGGTTGTTGACCAAGAACAAAAAGGCGAGTTCTTAATATCTTCCGGGGCGGTATATCTGCTTCGCAGACCTGACGGGCTCTATTTCAACTACCCGCCTTAACGGCAGGCAGGGCGCTTGACAGTGGTGGAAACCTGTTGGGTCTCCTGGATGCAAATTCACCGGATTCCTTTTTCGCTTAATTTTCTTTGCCTTTTATAGAATTGTATTAAATTTGCGTCCGCACTATTTATTAGTGCCCCTGTTCTCACATATACTGCAAAAATAGCTTCCCGTTATCCCGATAGCTATTGGGAGGGGAGTAGGGCACCAACTTTAGAAAAAGTTCGCGCTCGGAAGCTGTTTTTATTATGCGAAAATAGCTCAGTTGGTAGAGCGCCACCTTGCCAAGGTGGAGGTCGCGGGTTCGAATCCCGTTTTTCGCTCGATATCGACTCCGCTATGCGGAGTTTTTTGCTTAAAGTCCAAATACGCTCAATAGTGTCTTCGATGGCTATCGGAAGGCAGGGACTGGGCCAAGCGCAAATGCTCGAGTGGTGGAATTGGTAGACACGTTGGACTTAAAATCCAATGGCCATTGTGGCCGTGCGGGTTCAAGTCCCGCCTCGAGTACAAGGGAGAAGCCAAGGTATTTAAACCTTGGCTTTTTTTATTCAGGTACAACATAGGTACAACAAACGATTTTTCTGAGAGTTTAACATTTTAGTTGACCTCAATTGTTCTTTTTTGGTTTTCTAGCCCTATAATCCTGCCAAAAAACCATCATGTTCAAGGGGAGAAGTATCACATTAAAACATTTGTTGATCGATGGCAATAAGCATATCGGGCTTCAGTTCAAATCCGACAAGGTTGTTCAGGCATTGGTAGAAAAATTACCCAAGGTTAAGTGGTCCGAGGAGTTCGCTATGTACCACATTGAAAACAACAAGACCAATCTTGGTGTTATTTTCAATAAGTTCAGGGGCGAGGCCTGGATAAACGGTAATTATTTTTTTGAGTCAAAAAGCGAATTGAACACTGAAAAACCGAAAAATATTTCTTGGTATCGCAATCGGAGCCTGGATAAGAACGTCAAGCGGTGTCCTACTGAATACCTGGACAAATTGGAAATAAAAAAAATATTCAGAGAACACCGTAAAGACTTATGTGCACCACTTCGAACGCTTCATCAACCATTTCAAAAGTATAGAGCCGAAGGATATTACCGAGCATGAGGTAAGACAGTATTTGCAAAAGCTATCAGTTGATGGGCGATCACACTCTTATCTAAACCAAACAGTGAACAGTATCAAATTCTACTTTGAGGCGGTAATGGGAATGCCCAACAGGTTTTACGCCATTGCGAGACCGAGAAAACAAAAACAGCTCCCGAAAGTACTTTCGAAAAACGAAGTACTTGATCTGATAGATAGCACCAATAATCTAAAACATCGCTGTATTGTTTCCCTGTTGTACTCTGCCGGCCTAAGAAGGAGTGAACTGTTGAACCTTAAATTGGAGGATGTAGATGGAAAACGAATGCTCATCTGTGTCAGGGCCGCAAAGGGCAATAAAAACAGAATGATCGTCCTTAGCCCTACCCTGTTGAAGAATCTTCGAGAATATTACATAGAATATAGGCCGAAGAGTTTTCTTTTTGAAGGATCTGGAAACAAGCCCTATTCGCCATCCAGCGTCTTGAAAATAATTTCCAGTGCCGCCAGAAAGGCAGGTATATATAAAAAAGTAACACCACACATGCTTCGGCATAGTTTCGCTACTCATCTATTGGAAGATGGTACGGATATTAGGCACATTCAGCTGCTATTGGGTCACAAC
>JBCCZF010000448.1:0-3341 GCA_039188035.1 Bacteroidota bacterium
CGATTCCCATTTCTATCAAAACCTGGGGACGCTTCAACGTAAACTCTTCCATTGCTCTGGGAGATACTTTTGTATTCCAGATAAATAGCCGTTTCAAATCTCCCCAATTGGTAAGGAGCTTCAAGCTTTCATCTCCAATTCCCGTTTCAAAAACCTTTAACAAGCGAATCTTTTTCAACTGCCCCAAGGTATCCATTTCCACATCGGAAATAGGTGTATGGTCTATCTCCAG
This sequence comes from Bacteroidota bacterium, assembly GCA_039188035.1. Lineage (GTDB taxonomy): Bacteria > Bacteroidota > Bacteroidia > Flavobacteriales > Flavobacteriaceae > Ulvibacterium. The sequence goes on from JBCCZF010000448.1 coordinate 233, forward strand.
CCATTCCAGATTGGGACAGTTCGCCGCAAATCCCAATTCCCTTGCCCCCAAGGGCAAGCCACTCAGATCCAACTCAACGATATTACCTTGTATCGGTATCAAATCCAATACCATCCGGGAATCATATTCCGGGGGCATATACGCGTTTACCTTTAGGGCATTGGTAATCCCTGCCATACGGGTTAGGGTAAGGTAATCCGAAGACAGCCGCACTAACGTACTGTCCGCTACAGCAGGCAGGTCTTCCCATTTTTCCATGGGATCAGGTGCCATTCTGGCCTTTATAAGTTGTGCCAGGGGATCTGATGGTAACACCTGATCCAACCGTAAGGTATCCGATGCCCCCAAGGCCACCCAGCGCTCCAAAATTTGGATTTCATCGCCCTCCAAAGACGGATCGCCCTCCGGAGGCATGTGCTCCTCGTCTTCCAACGGCAGATGTAAACGTCGTATCATTTCACTGGCATCCGGTTGCCCCGGAACCACGGTATTCCCATTTTCACCACCCATCAGCAAACCCTTGAGATCGGTCATTAGCAATCCCCCTTTTTGTTTGTTCGGGTTATGGCATTGCACACATCGATCATCGAGAATGGGTTGAACAATATGGGCATAGATCAAGGGGTTCTCAGGAATCTCTTTCAGCTTCCTATCGGTGGGAAGGGCCAAAAAATCTTCTCCATGGGTCACCATGCCCCCGTAATGCCCGGTAAAAACAATCAGGGCGACCATAGTGACCTGGACACCTTTGGAAATGCGAATAAGCTTACCTCCGGAACGTAGCACCCCGTACCAAAACACCGCCAACAACGCCAAGGTGGACCCTAGCCATTTGTGCCAGAAAAGAAGCTCGCCCTGGGCACTACCTTTACCTAGAAAAAATCCAGAAATGGCGGTAAGCAAAGCGGAAATCACAGCAGCGACCAACAAATTCCAAGGAACCGATTTTCCACTAAGCCCCAAAAAAACGGCAATGAGCAAAAGAACTATTGGAAAGTGCAAAAGTAGCGGATGCCATTTCCCCATCCAGGCAATCCCCATAGGAAGTTGCATAAAGGATTCGAAAACCAAGCAAAAAATGAGGAATACGGTCAGGCCTAAAATGGCATAATCCGTCCATTTACTTTTCAGGGAGTATGCCATAGATTATGCTAAAATATCTTTGACCACATGTCCTGCCACATCCGTAAGACGAAAACGGCGTCCTTGATATTTATAGATAAGCTGTTCATGGTCCAGTCCCATGGCATGCATCAAGGTGGCATGGAAATCATTGATATGGACCGGATTCTCTACAACGTTGTATCCAAATTCATCCGTTTTGCCATAGTTCATCCCCGGTTTTATGCCACCTCCGGCCATCCAAATACTAAAGGCTCGGGGATGGTGGTCCCTCCCGTAATTATCCGGGTCAAATTTGCCTTGGGCATAGTTGCCCCTTCCAAACTCACCGCCCCATATAACCAAGGTATCTTCCAACATTCCCCTTTGCTTTAAGTCCAATACTAGCGCTGCGGAGGCTTGATCTACATCCTTGGCCTGACCGGCCATTTCGTTATGAAGGTTGCCGTGTTGGTCCCATCCTTGATGGTACAATTGGATAAAACGAACCCCGTTTTCAGCCAATCTTCGTGCCTGAAGCGCGTTGGCGGCATAGGTGCCGGGCACTTGACAATCCTCGCCGTACAGTTTGATTATGGATTCCGGCTCTTTGGAAATATCCATTACATCCGGCACGGACATCTGCATACGATAGGCCATTTCATACTGGGCAATCCGGGACTCAATTTCATCGTCGCCCGTCTCCACATGGTGCATTTTATTTAAGGAGGAAACATGATCCAACAGGTGTCTTTTATCGGAACGTGAAATCCCATCGGGATCATTAAGGTAAAGCACGGGATCTTTCCCGGAACGCAGCAATACTCCTTGATGTTTGGAATCCAGGAAGCCGCTGGACCACAATTTGGCATATAACCCTTGGCTATTGCCCTTGCCTCTCGAGGTAAGCACCACAAAAGAAGGGAGGTTCTTATTCTCGCTACCAAGTCCATAGCTTAACCAAGACCCTACACAGGGGCGTCCTGAAATCTGGCTTCCCGTTTGGAAAAAAGTGATGGCGGGGTCGTGGTTTATGGCTTCCGTGTGCATGCTGCGGATTACCGTAATCTCATCGGCAATCTTTGCGGTATGGGGAAAGAAATCGCTGATCCAAGTACCACTTTGTCCGTGTTGCTGGAATCCCACCTTTGGGGGCATCAAGGGGAACTTATCCTGGTTGGCGGTCATTCCCGTAAGGCGTTGTCCGTTTCGGATGGATTCGGGCAGATCCTCGCCCATGCGCTTGCGCAAAATAGGTTTGTAATCAAAGGTTTCCAATTGGGAAGGGGCACCGGCCTGAAAAAGATAAATAATACGCTTGGCCTTAGGGGCAAAATGGGGCACGCCCAGGGCTTTGGCCAGAGCTTCCTTGGAAGGCGCCTTAAAAAGATCGGGGATTAAGAGGGAGCCCAGTGCCAAAGAGCCGATGCCTACACTCAACTGGGAAAAAAAATGACGTCGGTTTCCCTTTAAAGAGGGTTCTTCCTTAGGTTCGTGATGATGGCCCATGGTACTATTCTTTTGTTATGGTTTCGTCCAGATTATAGATGACCTGTGCGGTCAACATCAGCGCGGCAGTCTTGGCCGGATCTGTATTTAATTGTGCATACTCCCCAATGGCCACCAACTGTTCCGCTTGTTCGGTGTTTTTTAGATAGGTGGCCAAGGCATCCTGATAATACTTGTGCAAAGTGGAAAGCTCCTCCTCTTTTGGGCTGCGTACCAAAATACGTTGGAATACATCCTTAACGGCCTGTACGCTTTCCTTCTCCTCTGAAAGTGTACGTTGTGCCATTACCCTTGCCGCTTCCAAAACCTGTACATCATTTTGCAGTGCCAAAGCCTGTAAGGGGGTATTGGTCTTTTGACGACGAACCTCACAAAAATCGCGTGTAGGGGCATCAAAAATGGTCATGCTGGGTGGAGGCAAGGTCCGTTTCCAAAAGGTGTATAGGGACCTTCGGTACAAATCTTCCCCTTGGTCTGGGACATACTTGGTAAGAATACC
>JBCCZF010000449.1:0-3334 GCA_039188035.1 Bacteroidota bacterium
ATGCAATCGCTATGGTCCATTCCATGGGATACTTTAATATAGTCCGTATTGCTCATCAAATTGTGGGTGGGGTCAACCCCGGTCCAACCAATTTCCGGGATATAGACCTCGGCCCAAGCGTGCATCCCGGAATCCTCAAAATAATCCTGCCCACGGTGCAAATACCCGGATACATAACGCACAGGAATCTTGTTTATCCGGGCCAGGGCACAAAAAAGATGGGTAAAATCCCGGCAGGAACCTTGTTTTTTTTCAAGGACTTCCCTCAAAGGAATACCCACATCGGCAACTACGTTGTTTAAAAGCAATAGGTCAAAGACAAAGGTATTTAAGCCCTGTATGTTCTTGAAAATGGTTTTGTTGGTATCAAACCAAAAAAGGTTCTCATAGGCATCGGGAAGGGTAGTCCATTTTGTATTTCCGAGAAAAGGGGCAAAATCTACCTGAAACTCAAGTTTATCCAAAGTGGCATAGTTGGCCTTCCTATCCATGGGGAGCTGAAAATCAAAAGGGTTTATTTCCTTTTTTATCACGGTAAAGTGTGCCGCAAAGGAAAGGACATCAAACTTTTGCCGTGGGCTTAATTGTATTGTCCTAAACCCAAAACCATTGATCGCATCCTGATGCGGACAATCCTGGGAGTTGGAGAATTCCCAGTTCACCAGTTGTTGTGTGGGGTTCTCTTCGGGAATAATCAAAAAACGCCAGAATGCGCCATTTACTGCTTCCTTATATACGGTCGTGGTCTTGTATTCAATGCTATATTCTTGGTACATAGGTAATCCGCGTTTCTTGCTATTTTGGGAAATTGGATTTCAAATCGCCACCACATGGGAAGCGCATATAAGTAAGGATACATGTACCTGTTGGGGAACAATTTCATCCTATGCGTTTTGAAGCGATCGGCATGCGATGTCCACGGATCGTTACATCCCTTCAATAATGGAAAAACTCCTTTTCCATGGTTTGGCTAATGGAACGCAAATCCTTGAGCAAGGTATCTATAAACTTTTTGATATCCCCCTCAATTTCCTCAATGTATTTATATTGATACTCGGCCCGTACCCTTCCTACCAAAAAGGCTGTGGAATCCTTATGGTATGTCTTTTTGGGATCCAAGACCTGGATATGGCGGTATACTTGGTTTAAGCTGTTCATAATAGATCGCGGACAATCCGGGTTTAGAATCAAAAACTCCAGGGTAGTGATACTGTTCGGGGTCTTTTTGTAAAAGCGCCGCATCATGTCATAGGCCTCCGCACATTTTAGGAGGGTGGCCCACTCAAAACTGTTTCCAAAGGTGTCGCCATAACTCCCCTGTGCCAATAGTGCATCGTTGTGTTTGGCATTGATCATTCGAATAATCTGGGTAGCGCGTTCAATGTTCATGCCCAACATAATGATGGCATAGACCTGATCGTGGAGTAGCGTACTGCGAATCTTTCCCCGAAGTACCGTAGTCATTTCCGTGATGTTTCCCGTAAAATCGTACAACCCCCTTTTTACAAAGGTTTCCACGGGATATCGGACGATAAAGTGGTAAAATTTATTGATGGCTTCATACAGTTCAGTAGAAATAAGGTCCCTAGCACTATTGGCGTTTTCCCTTGCATATTTAACGCTATTTATGATCGAGTAGGGCGCATCATGGTCTAAACCAATTGTAAAGAGGACCTCTTCCTCATCCAAAACCGTTTCTTCCACTTGCTCCAGTTCCCCGACCATGAACAGCATAGATCGTAAGACAAACTGTCGGGACTGGGACCGTTGATTGGGCGCATCCAGAGAGGAAAAGTAATTCACATTAAGATACCGCGCCAAATGTTCGGAGCGCTCAATGTAGCGTCCCATCCAAAAAAGATTATTGGCAACCCTTGCTAACATAGTGTTGTTTTTTATTGTCGTCCAAATGCCATCCGGGCAAATGGGCCATCCCAAAAATTATTCCTTTAGCACCCAGGTGTCCTTGGATCCCCCCCCTTGGGACGAATTCACAATAAGGTTCCCCTTCTGCAGGGCCACCCGGGTTAAACCGCCTTTTAGGACAAACGCCTTGTCCTTTCCCAATATCGTAAAGGTCCGTAAATCGACATGGCGTTGCTCAAAAGATTCATTTTCATCAATATAGGTAGGGTGAACGGATAGGGACATTATGGGCTGGGCCACATATTTTCTGGGGTTTTGCGCAACCTGTTCCCTAACGGCCCCTATTTCGGCCTTGGACAGCCGGTTACCTATGGAAATACCGTAACCTCCGGCCTCATCCACGGGCTTTATCACAAGCTCGGAAAGGTGTTCAAGTACATACCGCAACTCCTCCGGACGGCTACAGTGATAGGTTTTTACATTCCGGATAATGGGCTCCTCGTCCAAATAGTACTTGATAATTTCCGGCATATAGGTATACACCGCCTTGTCGTCCGCCACCCCGGTGCCGGGGGCATTGGCCAACGTAACATTGCCTTTTTTATATGCGGAGAACAATCCGGGAACGCCCAGGACGGAATCCTCACGAAACTCCAAGGGATCGATAAAAAGATCATCTATACGGCGGTAAATGATGTCTACCCGAGAGGGGCCCTGGGTGGTCTTCATATATACAAAATCGTTCTCCACGAAAAGATCTCTTCCCTCTACCAGTTCTACGCCCATGGTCTTGGCCAAATACGAATGTTCATAAAAAGCGGAATTGTACATCCCTGGGGTAATGACCACCGTTGTGGGAATGTCTATCCCTTTGGGTTTTGACGTCTCCAAAAGATCCAGCAGGTTCTCGGCATAGTCCGTTACCGTATGCGCCTGATAATGGTTGAACACACCAAAAAGGGCCCTTTTTAAGGCCGTGCGATTGCAGATAACGTAACTTACCCCGGAAGGACATCGGATATTGTCCTCCAATACATAGTAATTGCCATCCTTGTGTTTTATGATATCCGTACCGGAAACATGGTTATAGATACCCCCAGGCGGATTAAGCCCCAGCATTTGCGGCAAATAATTGGCGGAAGAACGGATAAGTTCCAAGGGGACGACTCCCTGTTTTAGGATCTTCTTGTCGTGATAAATGTCCCAAAGAAACAAATTAAGGGCCCTGCTGCGCTGGATGGAACCCCGTTCTATGGTTTCCCATTCGGTGGGGTCTATTATCCGGGGGAAAAGATCAAAAGGAAAAATTTTTTCGCCGGCGTTTTTGTCCCCGTATACCTGAAACGTAATCCCTTGATTAAAAAAGGAAGATTTTGCCTTATCGCTCAAACGCGCATAATCTTGAATGGAGTGGCCACCGTACAGATCAAACAAGGTTTTGTATACGGCCTTTACCGAACCTTCCTTG
>JBCCZF010000450.1:0-3332 GCA_039188035.1 Bacteroidota bacterium
GGGAGAATGACCTTTTGGGTGATTTCCTGGAGAAAAAGATCCATATCAAAGGCCTTTTTCCTTTGATTTTCCACGCAGCCTATACCTAAGATTAACAGTATAATGGAGCCTAATAGTGGTGCTTTTGCCATAGTCTAGAATTAAAGCGAATTGATAAAGGCCAATAGTTGTTTGCGTTCGGTCTCGGTCAAATTTTTGAATTCGTCCTTGCTTTTTTCCGCTTCCCCGCCATGCCAAAGCACAGCTTCCTCAACGCTTCTGGCCCTGCCATCGTGCAAAAAGTAGGTGTGCTTGTTCACTGTGGGAATCAATCCGATACCCCAAAGGGGCTGAGTCCTCCATTCGCGCCCGCTGGCTTTATAATCGGGGCGGTTGTCCGCAAGGGCTTCCCCCATATCGTGTAATAAAAAGTCCGAGTACGGTTTTATTCGTATCCCTTCCAGTAGAGGATTTAAAGGGAAACGCCCCGTTACCTGATTTACGGCATGGCAGCCCACACAGTTCAATTCGTAAAAAAGTACTTTTCCCTTTAGCACATTTTCATCTTTGGCATTTCTTCTATTGGGAACCGACAGGGAGGCTTGATAAAACAGCACCTTTTCCAACTGTTTTTCCGTAACTTCCGGTTGGCCGCCATTGGGGGCTTGGGCGCAGGCTTTCTGTGGATCTGGGCAATCTTGATCTGGAAAAACGGGGCTGGTCAACCCCATATCCCCGTGAAAGGCACTGGCCACCTGGGTCTTTAAGGTAGGCGCATTGGCCTTCCATCCATACTTGCCCAAGTCCCTTTCATGGGTATCGTGATTCCAAACATAATTGGCCCGTCCGGAGATACCGTCCCCATCGGCATCGAATTCATCGGCATATTTTAAGATTTCACCATCCGGTAAGGCACTGATAAATCCCATGCCTATGGTCTGTTGTGCAACACGGGGCGAGGTCATTACATCTTCTATTTTTCCAAAATTTTCCTCTTTAAAACGATACAGGGGTTTGTATAGGGTATAGGGTTTTCCATCGGCGTAGGTACCATGTAGAGTATCATAGGTTACCGCTATTTTGGCTTCAAAAGGAATGGTTCGGTTGCTATGGTCCTGTATTTGGGCTCCATAATCGGGCAAGCCCAAAGGGCCGCCATATGCATCCGTCCCTTCCCGGCTTACGCGCATCAAAAAGCCATTGGTGTCTTCATCGATAAGCAATGGTTTTCCCCTTCCGTCCTTAAAGTGACAGGCGGCACAAGCTCTTGCATTAAAGGTTGGCCCAAGACCATCACGGGCGATGGTGGATGCCGGGGCGGATACCCACGATTGGTTAAAAAGGGAGTTGCCCACTGCAAATTTTGCCTGTTCTTGAAAACTGAGCCCGGGGACTTCAAAACCAAAGGCATTGGAACTTTGCGATTTTACCCCGAGTTGACCCACCAATAGTTCCTCACCTTCCTCATAAACTAAGAGATACTGTCCTTCTTTGGAACCACATCCTAAAATGGGGAAAACCAAAAGCAATATACCGGTCCGGAGCCACTTCATAGCATTCTTTTAACCTACAAATCCCAATGAACATACATTGGGATCTGGTTGGTTACTCCAAGTGTAAAGGTATTGAATTTCGAAAGCTCTAACAAAAGTTTAGCTTTTCAGGGATCTATACCTATGGCATTTCCCGAAACACTGATTTGGTCTCCCAGTTCCTGTAGGGCCACCACGGATTGCATAACCGGTCCAAATTCCGTATCCGACGAGGACTCTTGGGTAATCAAATAGTCAAAAGGCCGGTCATTGTTGGCAATTATCTGTATCCGGGCCATGGCCTCCCCGGCAACGGCCTTCAATTCTGCTGCCTGTGCGGGATCCGATTGCCTGACCAAGTCATAGAACGAAGGTCCCTTGATGGTGTCATAGGTGCCAAAGAGCACATTTTGAATCCCCAACATATTTACATAGATGTCCCTGTGGGTGTTGTCCGAAAAACAGGAATGCTCCTCTTCCTGGCCTGAACCGTCCACGCCATCCGTGGAATCCACAGGGGCGATCATGCGTTCAGAGCTCAACTCATCCCCGGCCATAAAAAAGGTGCCGTGCACCAATTGCCCCAAGGCTTGATCGACATCCAGGTTTTCGAAAACGGTGCGATAGGGGCCGCCCTCGGACCAAGTATCCATCAATTGCTTTAGGTCGGCTACCAAAAGATTCGTTGCCGTTTGAAGATACGCGGCCCTCCGGGTCGCTTCCTGGGCTGTGGTATAGTCCGTGTAGGGGCGCATTCCTGGTTTATCCTCCTCCGGAGGGCTAAGGTCTTGGCCCCAAAGCAAAAATTCTATGGCATGCCAGCCCGTGCTAATGGATTTATCCGTGTCCTTTTCATTGAGATTTTTCAATACTTCTTGGGTGATCACCAAAGTAGTATCGGCTATGACACTGGTGTATGATCCGGCATGGCTTTCCGTGCCTTTGGCGGTATAGTCAATATAGCTTTCATCAATGGGCCAGGCGTTCATTTGGGCCTCGTTGGCAATGCCCCAAGGTGCGTTTTCGCTTTGCACTACATCTATGGGACTGTTGGTTTCACGATAGACCTCCGTCTGGCCATAGATTTCCCTTGCGGCCAACCAAGCCGCTTTGGCTTCCTCCAGGCCTTCTTGGGAGGGGTCTGCCAAGAATTGATCGATGGCCGTTTGCATTGTTAACGCCGATCGGTAACTATCGTCATAGGATACCGCAACCACTTTGGCATAGTTTAAAACCACTTCTTCCTTAGTTATCCCTTTTCTGGAACAGGAGTACAGTAGTAGGGTTAAAAGACCGAGTAGAAGTATACTGCGAAATGTCCTCATTGCTATTTAGAATAAATTTAAATAGCAAAAATACGGAACCTTGCTTAACTTTTTGATAACTCAGGGCATAGTTTATTTAACGATACGTTAAATTCCGGATAAAAAACCCAAAACGGTCTCTTAGACATTCATATATCACAACTCACGAATAAAATTTGTTGATTTCGTTTACCGTGATATCGTCAATGGCACTTTCGTATTGGTTTCTGTTAAAGCAAAATGTAAGCCCCGGATATTGGAAGCATTGTTTTAAAAAGACCGAACAATTGATGAAATCCGTCCATTCCACCCTGTCCTCGTAGATGTTGATACGGCAGGCCACCGTGTGTTCGCCGGGAATACCGGAATGGACATACTCCAAAAGGGCAAATCGATTGCCGGACAGTTGGTATTCCTTTACGGTTTCCTTTAAAAAATGTTTGTGCATATGAAAGGCGATAAAAGCCGAGAGACCCTCATAGGCACCTACCATATTGTAATCCTTGTATTCGGTTAC
>JBCCZF010000451.1:0-3329 GCA_039188035.1 Bacteroidota bacterium
GAAATCCTTGCAGGGGATTTGGTAGATAAGCTTATGGAACAGATAAAATCCTTTGAACCTGGATTCACCTTGGGGGAACGGGCCGAAACCTTGGATACCTTGGAAGATGGATCTTTTTTGGTCACTACGGATAAAGGAACGCGGCATCAGGCGCCTGTTGTGGTCATTGCAGGGGGTTTGGGTTGTTTTGAGCCCCGAAAACCTCAAATTTCCAATCTGGCCCAATTTGAGGATAAGGGCATAAACTATATGATCAAGGAACCGGAACAGTATCACGATAAAAAAGTGGTCATTGCCGGTGGAGGGGATTCTGCGCTGGATTGGTCTATTTTTTTATCCGATGTGGCCCATGAAGTATATCTTGTGCATCGAAGAAATGAGTTTAGGGGCGCCCTGGATTCCGTTGAAAAAGCATCGGAATTGGCCAAGGCGGGAAAAATAAAACTACACACACCTGCGGAAGTGGTTGCCTTAAACGGTAATGGCCGTTTGGATGGTGTTACCATTCGGCATAGTGATGATTCTAAATCCAGTTACGAGGTTCCGGCCGATTATTTTATCCCCCTTTTCGGGCTTTCGCCCAAATTGGGCCCAATAGCCAATTGGGGGCTGGAGATAGAAAAGAATGCCATCAAAGTAAATAATGCCAAGGACTATCAAACCAATATTCCCGGGGTTTTCGCCATAGGAGACGTCAATACCTATGAGGGCAAATTGAAGTTGATCCTCTCTGGGTTCCATGAGGCCGCCGTAATGTGCCAATATGCCTATAATGTCATCAATCCCAACAAAAAGTACGTGTTAAAGTATACCACTGTGGGTGGCGTGGAAGGATTTGACGGATCAAAAAAGGAAGCGGAAAAGCCCGTGGTAAAAAGTATTGGTTAACTTTAGGCCTATGGAGCGTCTAACGGAAAAGGCATATACCCAAGTTTGGAATGAGCGATACGGCCAAGAAGGGTTTGCCTATGGCAAAGGTCCCAATGTATTTTTCAAGGAGTGGATTACCCAATTGGAACCTGGTAAGATTTTATTGCCTGCGGATGGTGAAGGCCGCAATGGGGTATTCGCTGCCCAGATCGGTTGGGAAACCACAGCAACCGATTTAAGTCCGGAAGGAAAGGAAAAGGCCTTACAACTGGCCAATGAATTGGGTACCTCACTGACCTATTTGGTGGGCGATTTGGAACACATGTCGTTCCCCAAGGAGCACTTTGATGCAATTGTATTGATCTATGCGCATTTTTTACCGGAAAAGAAAAGCCTGTTGCACAGAAAGTTGGATACTTTTTTAAGACCTGGAGGTACCCTTATCCTAGAGGCTTTTGGAAAAAATCATTTGCCCTATAAGAAAGCAAACCCTGCGGTTGGTGGGCCGGGCGACTTGGAAATGCTCTATTCCGTAGCGGAATTGAAGGAGGATTTTCCAGGCTATAAAGTACGGATGTTGATGGAAACGGAGGTTTCCCTATCCGAGGGGGCCTACCATAAGGGCAAGGGTTCCGTAGTGCGTTTTGTGGGTGCCAAACCCCTGACTGTTTCTTAAAACAACCTTTAAACAAATTCTGTCTATGAAAGCCTATACCGCAAGTTTTTTTAACGCCGTTATCTTGATCGTCCTTTCGGCCTGGGGTTACTTTTCCTCGGATACCCCTTCTATGACCGCCTTGATTCCTGCCATTGTAGGAGTGTTGTTGCTTCTTTGCAACAGGGGTGTAAAAAGGGAAAACAAGGTTATTGCCCATATAGCAGTGGTTCTCACCTTGCTTATACTCATTGGATTGATAAAACCCTTAATGGGCGCTATGGGGAGGGACGATAATCCTGCAATTGCAAGGGTCGTGGTGATGCTCCTAAGTACCATAATCGCCTTGGTTTACTTTGTCAAGAGCTTTATTGATGCCCGGAAGGCAAGGCAAAACGAAGCTTCCTAGTTATAGTTTCATATTTGATTCCTAGCTGGGATACACCAAAGTAAGTGGAGCCCATCATGGGTATACCGGATAATTTCCATTCCTATGCCGGCCCGTATACGGACAAGCTGTACGGGAAGGCACAAATACAGACAGAGAACGGAACCGCCGTTTTGGAATTGCTGCCCAGTAGAAAACTATTCTCCGGTCCGTTGTATTTTATGAACGACAGTGTTGCTAAAATTTGGTTCAGGGACGAATTTCTGCCTGCAGGTAAAATCCGCTTTGAACAAAACGGGGACACTATTTTGGGTTTTACACTGGATATTCCCAATGACGATTTCAACTTTGACAATCTACACTTTTCCAAGATGAAAGGGATGGGGAACTAAGGAATCGTATTCCTACTATTCCCCAGTGATATGAACGCAATGACTTTCCCATTTTCCATCCACAAAGCTAGGTGATATTGGAAGCCTCTTAGATTGTGGAAAAAACCGAAAAACTCTGGATTTCCCATTGGAATTATGTTCCTGGTCATGCAAAGCAAAGGACGGGCCATTGGGAAAAAGCCATTTTTTCACTACATACATAGGGTACAAAGAATAATCTGGGTTAAAATAATTTTATATGTTTGTGAGGAACAGTATGGTGGGGAGAGCATAAGTAAACCAAAATCCTTGCCCCCATGGCATATGGAACGTATAGATCAGCATAGGATTTGGGCCAGATTTAAAAAGGGAGATAAAGGAGCCTTCGAGTTGGTGTACAGACTCTGTATTGATGATATGTATGCGTATGGCCTAAAGTTAAATCCGAATAAAGAGCTGGTCAAGGACTGCATCCAACAAGTATTCGTGGACGTCTATGAACATCGCAATGGGGTCTCAAATCCCAAGAACATTAAATTCTATATTCTAAAGGCCCTTAAACACGCCATTTACAAGCGACAAAAGCGGGAAAACAAAAAATCCAATATCGAGGAATATGCCGAATTGGAGTTTAAGACAGCCTATAATTTTGAGGATAAAAGAATTATTTCCGAAATCGATTCGCAAAAGCGGCAGTTGGTACAAAAGGCTTTGGAATCCTTATCCCTAAAGCAAAGGGAAATAATGTACCTGCGGTTTGCCATGGGACTGGCCTATGGGGAGATATCGCAGATGGTGGGAATTGACAAGGACTCGGTTAGAAAGCAGGTATACCGTTCAATAAAAAAACTGCGCGGCAGCGAAGTTTTTGACGACTACAAAAGCATTATTCTATTCTATTCTTCGCTTTAGAATCTATTTTCTATTCAAGTCAAACCCGCTGAATCCCTTTTTTTGGAATTTAAATGATTGAAAATCAATTTGAAGAACACAAGGATATAGCTGACGAAGAAGACAGGACGTTGAATATTACGGCCAATGAGGA
>JBCCZF010000452.1:0-3319 GCA_039188035.1 Bacteroidota bacterium
TAGGCCTTTAAGAGGTTTCCCCTTCGTTTGACAACATAAAATTTCAAGGCGAACCGTTTAAACTACCTTTGTTTATTACGAAAGGAACGATTTATGCCTCCAAAAATCATTTTGTCCTTTAGGCTATTGCTTAGTATCGCCACCCTATTGGCCACCATGGACCTAGGGGCCCAGACCACGCTATGGAGCGAGAATTTTAGCTCGTACACGGATGGTGCCACCAGTGGAACGGCCTCGGGGGCATCGTCCAGTTCATGGGCCTTGAGCCCGGGGGATGACGCGGAAGTAGATAACTTCGGGGGCAGCAGGCAAATACGCGCCGCCAATACCAACAGCGGAACCGATACGGAAACTTGGAGTACGGCGACTATAGATATTACAGGTTATACCGATGTGGTATTCCGTTTTGATGCGGCCGCGATTGCCACGGGATCCGAAAATTTTGAATCAAACGACTATTTCCGTTTTGATTACCGGGTGGATGGTGGAACCTGGATACGGGTAATGGACGCTTCGGGGACAAGCGGCGATCCCGTGGGGTCCTATGCCTCTTCCCCAGGGGACATCAGTGATTTGGGTACCACCCTGGAACTGCGCGCCATATTTTACAATACCCAGAATGCGGAAAACTATACCCTGGACAATGTCCTGGTAGAGGGAACATCCGATAATCCTCCCTCCATTACGGGAACAGGGGACCAAATCTACTGTCCCGGCACTTCCTTGGCCATAGCGGAAACTGTGAACATCACCGATACCGATGACACCACCGCCGAGGCCATACAGATACAAATATCCTCTGGCTATGTGAGCGGGGAAGACCTCCTTACCCTTTCAGGGACACATCCCAGTATTACCTCAAGTTGGGATCCTATCCAGGGAGAGCTAACCCTACAAGGGCCCGCAACTTTTACAGCATTTGAAGCCGCCATACTGGCCACACAGTACAGTTCCAGTTCGCCCACTCCTTCAGGAGCAAGGACCTTTTCAATTACCGTGGGTACGGCCAACTATTTGCCCAGCACACAACATTATTATGAGTTTGTTTCCAGTCCGGGCATTAGTTGGACAGCCGCCCGGGACGCCGCGGCCACTAGGTCCTACTTTGGGCTACAGGGCTATTTGGCCACCTTGACGTCCCAGGAGGAAGCCGATTTTTCAGGGGAACAATCCAGTGGTTTTGGCTGGATCGGTGCCAGTGACGCCGCAGTGGAAGGGGAATGGCGATGGGTCACGGGCCCGGAGTCCGGAACCTTGTTCTGGAATGGCACTGCCGGTGGAACCGAAATTACCTTTGCCAATTGGAATAGTGGGGAACCCAACAATGCCGGTAATGAGGATTATGCCCATATTGCGGACCCCTCCGTTATTTCCGGGGGCGCGCCCATAGGATCTTGGAACGATCTGCCCAATCCCGGAGGTGGGGGCGCCTATGTCTCACAGGGTTATGTAGTAGAGTATGGGGGAAGCCCGGGAGACCCTACGCTGAACATCACCATAACCACCACCGTTACCATGGATAATGTAGCTCCTACATGGGATACGGCAGTAGGTTCCCTGGATGCGGTCTATGCCTGTCCGGACGATTTTCCGTCCCCTCCCAGCTGTACTGGGATGAACACCGGTTTTAATGAGGATCAATACTATTGGAGGTTCTATCTGCAGGACAATGTATATGACGGGGTGGCCGTACCCCAATGGGAGGTACGGATCCTTGGGGCCAATTATACCTTAAATGCCGGTGATCTTACCAACCCGTCGGCCTATAACTATACCATGATCTTGAATGGGGACGGTACTTACGATCATATTTTTAAAGGTACTACAAGTCTCGCTGATGGCGTGTGGTTCGAAGTGAACCTAGATCCTGAAAACTTTGCAAGTCCGCCCACTTCTTCCGCATTTGAGGTATATTGTGGAGAACCCTATTTTCCAGAACCCGTGGCCTCGGATAATTGTGGTGGTACACTTACAATCACCAAAACCAATGATGTAACCACGGGTACCGTACCCACAGACTTTGTGCGTGCGATAACCTATGTGGCGGAGGATGTTTTGGGCAACCAAAGCCCCCCTTTTGTGCAGACCATTACAGTAACCCTAAATGCAATAGCCGACCAACCGGACGACCTTACGGTCTACAGCAACAATCCAGCAAGTTTCACGGTTGTAGATCCCAGTGCGGATACCTACCAATGGCAAGTAAGTACCGATGGCGGTACCACGTTTATAGACCTAACGGATGGCGGCGGTTACTCTGGAACGCAAACAGCTACTTTGTCCCTAAGCGGCTCCTTGGTACAAATGCCCTTAAACAATAATCGCTTTCGGGTACTTGTCTCCCATTCCGGATCGTATTGTGCGGAACGTATTTCGGAAGTTGCCCTATTGAACATTCGCCCGGGAAGTGTTGTCACCAATAGGGGCATTACCTACAGAATAAACCAATAGGATTTTACACGTACGGGACGCACTCCCGGCCCATATTCAGGAGACATCTGGATTCGCGGGAACGGAAGGCTTTTGGAATTCCGTAATAAAGGGTTCTTCAAGACCTTTGTACAAACCACTATGCAGGGAATCTTTATTGGCCGAAACCAAACAACCCCCAACCAAAACAAAACAATATTTCAAGTACCCCTTATTTTCTCGTTTGACTGGATTTTTGGACCATCCAATAGGCGATTTTTTCCCTAAGGACCTGCAAAGTAACCGGTTTGGTGACATAATCGTCCATACCCTGTTCAATATAATATTCGGCATCGCCTTGTAAGGCCCCTGCACTTAAAGCAATAATGGGAGGCAGGTCCAGGTATTTTTCACGTAGGGCCTGCATGGCCTCCACACCCGACATTATGGGCATATGGATGTCCAAAAAAATAAGGTCATACCCCATTTTAGGAAAAGCGTCCAAAACTTGGCTACCATCAGTGACCCATGTAGGGATGCAATCGATCTTTTTGAACATCTCGCTTAGGACAATACCCATGGTTTTGTTATCCTCTGCAAGGAGCACTTTAGTAAAGGAAGAGCCATGGGAACGGGGAACGGCCTTGGCCGACTCGTTGGCAATGGGGCGCAGGGGTTCAATCTGGGCCTTAAAGGTAAACCAAAACGTACTGCCCTGCCTTTTTCGCTAATCACCCCTATGGTACCGCCCATTAGGTTTGCCAAACGTTTACAAATATAGAGCCCAAGACCCGTACCATTTTTGGTAGGATTGGGACCTTGTCCCAATTGTTGGAACTGGCCAAAAACATAGGGCTGCTCCTCCGGTGCAATACCAATACCTTGGTCAATTATCGCTATTTTTAAGCAA
>JBCCZF010000453.1:0-3313 GCA_039188035.1 Bacteroidota bacterium
CACACTTGCGGAGAATAAGGAGCTTATAACGAAGTTGGAGGATTATATGCATACCCATGAATCCTTCAGAAACCCGGATCTTACCATTGCCACTTTGGCAGAGGAAATCGATATACCCAAAAGAAAACTCTCCGAATTGATAAATGACCATTACGATCAAAACTTCGTGGATTTTATCAATACCTATCGAATCAATACGGCAAAGGAACGGTTCATGGATTCCAAAAACCATAACCAAACCATACTGGAAGTACTGTATGAGGTGGGATTCAACTCAAAATCGTCCTTCAATACCGCTTTTAAGAAAAAGACCGGTAGTACACCTTCGGAATTTAAATCCAAGTTTAAATAGTATCCATGCCCAATTTAAAAGGGTTCGGATTCGCGTTTTCGGACGACTGGCGTTTGCCCTCCGCTTAGTTTTGGGCAAACCTTAATTACATCAATTATGAAAACGATCAAGATTTTAACAGTACTAAGCATTTTTATGATGGGTTGTAGCGTTCAAGGGGAACCCGGGATTACCTTCCACTTGGCAGTGGAATCCGAAGGAATTACCTCGGTCACTATCTCAAAATATGATTATGCTATGGAGAAGATGGTAGTATGGAAATCCCTGGGTGGCTTGGTTTCCCAACAAACCTATCGGGCAACGGATATTTTTGTGGAACCGGCCATCTATGCCCTAAAAACGAACACGGGCAAAGGGATACGTATAGCGGTTGAACAAAGTGGTACGGTCAATTTTACATTGAAGGATAAAGTAACATTGGAATCTCCCGTTGCCGTTCAACTGAATTTTGACGCGAAAATCGAAAGGCTAAACGGCCAATTTTTTGCGGGGATGATCCAAGATTTTGACAAGGCCATGAAAGCGGGGGATCAGCAAAAAATAGCGGAACTTGAACAGGCAAAGGATAGTGTTTTGGTACAGTTTATAGCTGCCATGGAGAACCTGGTCCGGGAAATGGGCCCGTCCGCCCAGGGGTATGATGCCCTCGGCTATTTTGATTTGTATAAAAACCGCGACTTTTTTGAGGAAATGGCCAAGGGTTTTGAATCGAAATATCCATCGAGCGGAATGTCCAAATCCATAAAAAAACGGATAGATAAGGCCGCAGGGCTTGTAGTGGGCCATAAATTGGCCAATTTTGAAGCCATAGATAAAACGGGTGTTCGGGTAAATCTTTCGGATTATAAAGGCACTTATGTGCTTGTTGATTTTTGGGCGTCCTGGTGTAGACCGTGTAGATTGGAAAATCCTAAATTGATGGAACTTTACAAAAACCTCGAAGACAAAAAACTTGAGATCATTGGAATAAGCATAGATTCCGACAGGGATAAATGGGAAAAGGCCATCCAAAAGGACGGTATTGTCTGGGAACAGATCCTGGACAGTGACCAGGCTATTTTTAAACAGTATTTATTGTCCTCGCTACCTGCCAATTTTTTGTTGGATAGAAAGGGCGGGATTATTGCAAAAAACATCAACGCGGCCGAATTAAAAACAAGGCTTGCGACCTTGGAATAAGGTATAGGTGGAACGGTTGTCACTTACGTACCACAGGCAACAACTCTCCTTGGGCCAAACGGTAACGATCTACTTCTGCATCGGTTAGGGTTGCGGTATAATCTACGGCCTCCACGGAAAAGCCGGCGGAGCGTAGGATATTAAAATAATCCATTCCGTACACGCGTACATGGTCATATTGGCCAAAAATCTCGGCCCGTCGTCTTCTGTCGGTTATGGAGTCGTCCGTAAAGGTCTTATCCCGTGTGATGTCCTGGGGCACCTGAAAAATTCCCCAACCGCCGGGCCTAAGGACACGGTAGAGCTCTTGTAGGGCCTTGGTATCGTCCGGAATGTGTTCCAGGACATGGTTGCAGAGAATAACATCAAAGGAGGCATCGGCAAAGGGGAGGTCACAAATATCGGCCTTCACTTGGGCCAAGGGGGAGTTAAGATCCGTAGTTACCCGGTCTAGGTTCCTCATGCGTTTAAACCGCCCATGAAAAGGCTGTTCCGGGGCAAAGTGGAGTACCTTGTAGTTTTGGGAAAAGAAACCGGTCTCATTTTTAAGGTACAGCCATAGTAGGCGGTGTCTTTCCAGCGATAGGGTAGAGGGCGACAGTACATTTTCCCGGGGATTTTCATAGCCGTAGGGGAGAAAGCGTTTAAACCGTTTGCCGTCTATGGGGTCTTCATAGGCGTTGCCCCGCATGGCCAATACCAAAAAAGGCCGGGCCAGGTAGCTGAATCGTATCAACATTGGCCTGGGAACGGCGTTCAGGACATATTTAAATATTTTGGACATAGGGACTTTCCCGATTTGTGGGGATGGAAAATATGCATTTTTAGGTGAAAAGCATCGAACTTGATACAGGATATCTTCCTCCTAAAGCCCTAGCCATCCTTTCTGGCCTGTAAATACTCATCTAGGAAGCTTTTGTTGTTGGCATCGGAATCCTTATACTTCAGGCGGACTTCCTCCAGTTTTTTGTGCATCTGCTCTTGGATATCCCCGTACTCGGGATTACCATACACATTATGCATTTCCTGGGGATCTTTTTCCAAATCGTACAGTTCCCATTGGTCCACCTCATAATAAAAATGAATGAGCTTATACCGGTCCGTCCGTACCCCATAATGTCTATTTACGTTATGTTCGCTGGGGTATTCGTAGTAGGTATAGTAAATGGCATCCCTCCAATCCTTGGGGGCTTCCCCACCCATCAAGGGAACTAAGGACTCCCCCTGCATGTCCTTGGGAATCGGTACCTGCGCAAGATCTAGAAAGGTGGGGGCAAAGTCCAGGTTCTGTACCATCTGATCCACCACCGTCCCGGCTTTTATTTTTTTTGGGAAACGCATTAGAATGGGCGTTCGGAACGATTCCTCGTACATAAACCGCTTATCAAACCAGCCATGCTCGCCCAAATAGAAACCCTGATCCGAGGTATACACTACCAATGTATTCTCTTCCAATCCGTTCCTTTTCAAATAATCAAGTACCTGGCCAACCCCGTCGTCAACCGATTGGATGGTTCCCAGATAATCCCGCATATACCGGTTGTATTTCCATTGCGCCAAATCTTCCCCGGCCCATTTGGACGTTTTAAATTCTTCCAAGATCGGGACATAATGGGCATCCCAGATCTTTTTCTGCGTATCGTCCATCCGCCCATACAGGTTCACATAAAACTTGCTGAGTCGTGTCTCAAATTCGGGGCCCTCACCTAGCATTTTGTTGTCATAAACCAAATCCAGATGTTCGTATATGCCCATTTCATGGAGGCCCGCGGCTTCCCTGCC
>JBCCZF010000454.1:0-3311 GCA_039188035.1 Bacteroidota bacterium
AATTTTTCAACGATTGGATTTTGGACCGCAAAACGATCAATAATGGCTTCCGTACCATCGTTGGAATTGTCGTTTACTACGATTACCCTACGGGGCAAAAGGGTCTGGGAAATTACGGACTCCAAGGTACTCGCCAGGAAAGCCTCCTCATTGTGCGCGGGAATGATTACATAGTATTTCATGATAGGTCGTCTGCCAAATTTCAAATTTCAAATCCATCGTTGGAATTTGAAATTTGTTATTTGGAATTTTTAACGGCATAGACCAAATAATACCTTGGAGTAAAATGCCGTAGCAAAGGTCGTATCCCCAATTTTTTCACTGGATTGGTGATTTTTTTGCTGTCCTTGACTTCCCAGCCGGACTTTTCCAACAACCAATTAAATTGCCAATCTTCAAATTCGTGGTAATGCCTGTCCCAGGGGTCGGTCTTGCTTTGGTAGGCTGGGGCAAACCAGAGTCGAAGTGGAATGCTGGCCACCAGTTTTTGAGCCTTAATCTCCCGAAGTACGTTAAAGGGCGCTATCAAGTGCTCAAATATTTCAAAGGCGGTCACTACATGGGTCTGGGAGTTATGGATTGTGGAAAAGTCGGTATCCAAATCCTCTCCTTGGGTATTGCGGACGGTGTATCCGTGCTCCTGCATAATATGGGAAAAGGGATTTTCCACGCCAAGATCCAAAATTTGCTCTTCCCGAGTCACGTGTTTTTTAAGAAATTCCAGGGTATGTGTAAATCGTTTACTGGGATAGGTGCTCTCATACATGACCAAGGTGTTTATCCATTTTTAGCTTGTAAAAAGCCCTTTGCCTATTCTACCTCGGCATAGGCCGTTATTGGGGTACAGGTGCAAATTAGGTTTCTATCGCCATAGGCATCATCTGCCCTTCGTACGGTAGGCCAGAATTTGTTTTCGGTCAAGTGGGGCATAGGGAAAGCCGCCTTTTGCCTGCTGTAGGGGTGGTTCCAGTCATCCGCTGTAATCATGGCCAGGGTGTGGGGTGCATTTTTTAGGATATTGTCCGTATCCTCTGCACCGGCTTCATCAATTTCATCCCGTATGGCCAGCATGGCATCACAAAATCGATCCAGTTCCGCAAGACTTTCACTTTCCGTAGGTTCGATCATTAAGGTACCGGCCACCGGGAAAGATACCGTAGGGGCATGGAAACCATAATCCATCAAGCGTTTGGCGATATCCGTTACGGAAATGCCATTTTGCTTAAAGGGTCTACAATCAATGATCATCTCATGGGCCGCCCTGCCGTTCTCACCGGTGTAAAGCACATCGTATTTCCCGGAAAGCCTCTGTTTAATATAGTTGGCGTTAAGGATGGCAATTTTGGTAGATTGCGTTAATCCCGGTTCCCCCAGCATTCGTATATAACCAAAGGAAATCAGACAGGCCAGGGGACTCCCCCAGGGCGCTGCGGAAATTGCGGTTATTGCTCGTTCCCCTCCGGTAGGAATCACGGGATTTCCCGGTAAAAAGGGTGCCAATTGTTGGGCTACGCAAATAGGCCCTACCCCGGGACCGCCACCGCCGTGGGGTATGGCAAAAGTCTTGTGTAGGTTCAGGTGGCATACATCCGCCCCAATAGCGGCCGGATGGGTAAGGCCTACCTGGGCGTTCATATTGGCCCCGTCCATATAGACCTGCCCACCGTTTTCATGGATCAATTGGGTAATCTGCCGTATAGAGGATTCGAACACGCCATGGGTAGAGGGATAGGTCACCATAAGGGCGGCCAGATAATCCGAGTGCCGTACCACCTTTTCCCTAAGATCGTTTACATCGATGTTTCCCTTATCGTCGGTTTGGGTCACTACCACCTTCATCCCTGCCATTACGGCCGATGCGGGATTGGTACCATGTGCCGATGCCGGAATAATGCAAATGTTGCGATGGCCCTCGTTCCGCGATTCGTGATAGGCCCTAATGACCATAAGGCCTGCAAATTCCCCTTGGGCCCCGGAATTGGGTTGTAGCGAAGTGGCGGTGAATCCGGTGATTTCCGTAAGATCCTTTTCAAGTGATTCCAGCATTTCTACATAGCCCCCCGCCTGATCCAAGGGTGCAAAAGGGTGGATGTTGGCCCAACGGGCCATGCTTAAGGGCAGCATTTCGGAAGCGGCATTCAGTTTCATGGTACAGGAGCCCAAGGATATCATGGAATGGTTCAGGGAAAGGTCCTTGCGCTCCAATTTTTTGATGTAACGCATCATCTCCGTCTCGGAATGGTAGGTATTAAAGACTTCCTGTTCTAGGAAGGGGCTGGTACGTTTTAGATTGGCCGGAATCATGTCCTCCCCTGAAGCCAAAGTCGTTATCTCCGCCTGTAGGAAATCGCCATGGGCGGAAACGTTTGTTTTTCCCTGCTCCCTGGCCCATTTGGCAAAGCATTCGACTATCTTTTGAATATCCTGTTCCGAGGTCGTTTCGTTTAGGGAAATGGAAACTGTGTTCTCATCAATATAATTAAAGTTAATGGCCTCGTCTTCAGCAAGGGTTTTAAGTAGACCCGTATTGGCCATGGATAACCGCAAGGTGTCAAAAAAAGTCTTGTTCAACTGGGCTATTCCAAAGTATTGGGCATATGCAGCTACTTGCTTTGCCCTTAGATGTACCTTCTGGGCAATTTGCCGTAACCCGGTGGGCCCATGGTAAACCGCGTACATACCTGCCATAACCGCCAAAAGTACCTGTGCCGTACAAATGTTGGACGTGGCCTTGTCCCGTTTAATATGTTGCTCCCGCGTTTGCAGGGCCATCCGTAGGGCGGCATTTCCATCGGCATCCTTGGTGCGGCCAATGATCCGTCCCGGGATATTGCGTTTAAAGGCTTCACGAGTGGCAAAGTAAGCGGCATGGGGCCCCCCATAGCCCAAAGGGATACCAAAACGCTGGGTGGTACCTACCACCACATCCGCGCCAAACTCCCCAGGCGGAGTGAGCATCACAAGGCTAAGAATATCGGTGGCAAAGGCTACCTTTATATCATTTTCATGGGCTCGGGCCACAAAATGGGAATAATCGGATACTTCCCCATGCTTGCCGGGATACTGCAATAGGGCGCCGTAAAAATCAGTGCCAAAATCAAAGTCACTAGGACTCCCCACAACCAATTGGATTCCCAGGGGTTGGGAACGCGTTTGCAATAAGGAAAGGGTCTGGGGAAGCACTTCTTGGGAAACAAAGAATTTTAGGACGTCGTTCTTTTTCTGTACTCGGGAACGTACATCCAGCAAGAGGGTCATGGCCTCGGCCGCGGCCGTGCTCTCGTCCAACAGGGAGGCATTGGCCAACTCCA
>JBCCZF010000455.1:0-3306 GCA_039188035.1 Bacteroidota bacterium
ATTATAAGAAAAAAATTAAACTTTTAAAAGTTGTGAATTATTTTTTGGGGAAATACCCGTGGGATTGTGCCCAACGATCTCCGCTATGGCGGCTTGGCCAACCTGCCCCCTTTGGAGGGCGGCGATGTTGGCCGGTGCGATTTTTGAGCAAGCTAAGACGCGTTACGGAATCATTTCGGTTTGTCTTTATTCCTAAAGTAATGTTCAATGTAGTCAAAGTCAAAAGTGCGGTCTTTTATTTTTCCGAATGATTCCTTTAATCTTTGATTCACTTCCTTTTTTCTATTGAAGTGATTAGTGCAGAACTTGCGCTTAACGTTACAGAATATATTCAGTTGGTTGTTCATTGGATTTCAAACTTCATTCAGATGGTTCAAGTTGTCAAGTCCCTAAAAAGGACGGCCCCAATTCGCATCCCTAACCCGGTTTCCACTCTCGCACCGTAACAAAAGTGAGCCTTCATCTACCTATTATTCGAAACCAAGTCCTATGGCCCTACTAAAACGCTTATCCCCAGAAGATCAAGAGACCCTGAAAAGGGCCAAACACCACATGGAGCACATTGGCTGGGCCATGGAAGGCCTCAACAAAATGGGCAATTTTATCGAGGGGCGCCTACAGCTCCTGCCCCAAAAACAACAAGATGGGTTACGGCAACTTTCCCAAAAGGTGTTACAAGGGGTGGTCAAGAGCAACCTCATCTCTATGGGAACCCATAAACAGGAAAAAACAAACCCTTGGAACAGCACCTATAAGGCCTTGGCAACCTCTAGTGGGGCACTGGGCGGTGTCTTTGGTACAACGGCCTTTGCCGTGGACCTGGCCCTGACCACCAAGCTCATGATGCGCTCCATTATGGATATCGCCCGTAGCCAGGGCGAGGATCTCCATACCCTGGACACCCAACTGGCCTGTCTACAAGTATTCGCCCTGGGGGGCAAATCCAAGCACGATGATAGTTTGGATACGGGCTATTACGCCACCCGGATTGCCCTGGACGGTACGATTAAAGGGGCCTCTGGAAAGTTGCTGGAGGGTTTCCTAAGCGGGGGTAGCAGTTCCGTAATGCAGTTGTTGGCCCAGGTGGCCTCGCGTTTTAGCATCAAGGTATCCGAAAAATTCGTGGCCCAGGCCATTCCCATTGCGGGGGCCGTGGGCGGAGCCTCCATAAACCTGGCCTTTATGCAACACTTTCAAAATATGGCCAAGGCCCATTTTGGCATCCGTAGACTGGAACGGAAGTATGGGGAGGCCTTGGTACGGCAGACGTATGAGGGACTGTAGGCCCCAGGAAAACTACTTTTTTTAAAATGAAAATACCGTAAAAGTTCAAACCCGAGCACCACATTCCAAGGTTTCCATTTTGGGATTAACTCCCTTTTTGTATTGGCCTCCATGTTTTCGGGTATGAGAAACTCCCCCGCTTCTAAAAACGAGGGGAAACACAAACCAACACATCTATTGTGTATCTTCCAATTGTAACAAAACCTCGGAAAACACTACTCATATCATAAGACCTTTTCAAAAAGATTGGGCAAAGACCTTACTACAATCAGTACCACTAGATTATGGGAGCAGGAAGCATGGGAGGCGCAAACGTAAGCTTACGGAATAACCGTAAACTGGTAAAAAAACGCGCACTACGGAACAAAGGCGAGGTGTACGGCAAGGAGGGGGTGACAAAAATTGAATTCAAAAAATCCTCCGCCCAGGATATGCGACGTATCCGCCAAAAAATACAGGGGTATAAACAAGAAAGACAAATAACACTGTTAATTGCCTTAGCAGTTTCCTTTTTTATCCTTTATAGCCTTTGGTGGTGGGCGACTTCCTAATGTTCAAGGTTTCCTTAGATGCTAGACTTTAGACGTAAGACGTGGGATTTTGGACGTAAGACTGTTTGAGGTAGGACGTAAAAGGGATCCAAGTTTTAAGCTTGACCGCAACTCCAAAACTCCAAATCGATTCATCGCTATATTAGTTTGTTTTTACGTTGATCCATGAACTATCAATCCAAAAACTCCAAACAGACAGGACTCGGCAATGGGGTATCGTGAAGATAGGTAAGCTTCCCGCTACGTTTGTCCCTCTGGAAAACGCTGATGTTATTGCTCCTTTGATTGGCCACCAACAGAAAGGCCCCGCTGGGATCTAGCGCAAAGTTCCGCGGCCAATCCCCATGAACGCTTTCCCTGCCCACCAAATCCAGCTTTCCGGAATCCGCATCCACGGCAAAGACAACAATGGTGTTCTCCCCCCTGTTGGAACCGTATAAAAACTTCCCGTCGGCGGAAAGGTGGATGTCCGCGCAGTAGCTCTTTCCCTCAAAATCCGCCCCCAAGGTATTTTGGGTCGCTATTGAACTGTATTCCCCGTTGGACTTTCGCTCAAAAACGGTAATGGTGGAGTTGAGTTCATTGATCACATATAAAAATCCTTGATCCGCACTAAAGGTAAAATGCCTGGGCCCCGCCCCCTCCGGCAAATCCAACGAGGCCTGTTCCGCGGCCACGAACCGGCCCTCGCTTTCCTTGTACCGTTTTAGGGCATCCAGGCCCAAATCGGCCACAAAAAGTCCATCTTTGGTAAATTTCGCGGCATGGGCCCGGGAAGTTCGGGTGGTATCCAAAACCGAATGGTCGATCTCTTGGACCGCGGGCTGGAAGGCTCCTTGCCCATCTACCTTAAAAATGGCCAGACTTCCCCCACCGTAACTGGATGCGGCCAGGGTACGGCCGTCCCCCGAAATCCCCACATGGCAGAACGATGGGCCCTGGGCGGCCCGGGCATTGATTTTCTCCAAAGACCCCTCCACTATCCGATAGCACACAAGACCCCCTTGCCCCTCGGAGGTTTCGTGTAGCGTGTAGAGGTACTTGCGATCCGGTGAAATCCGTAAAAAAGAGGGGTTTTTTAAGGAAGCGGCCAAGGTCCGGTCCCTTAGTGCCCCGGTCTCGGCATCAAAGGTGTACTGGTATAGCCCCTCACTGTCCCCTTGGGTAAAGGTGCCCACGAACAGGGTATAGGTCGTTGGAGCGCTTGGGCCACAACCCAAAAGAAGGAACATTAAACACAAAACATACGGCATTGGATGCTTCAACATGGATACGGTTTTGGAAGTTTTTCCTAAAAATAGGAACAAAAGCCCGGATATCCGTAGTAGGGAAGTAAAAAGCGCCTTCTCCGCGAAGAGTTGCTACAGGTTTTGCCGTATCTCTTTTCGCAAATAGAATCCCGTGACCACCGTAGCCAGAACATCGGCAATGGGGAAGGAAATCCAAACGCCCAACTCGCCCAAAAAGGGAG
>JBCCZF010000456.1:0-3292 GCA_039188035.1 Bacteroidota bacterium
AAAAAACAACTATACAAATGTCTAAAGCAAAAATGGAGATATGAAGATGATCATGAAGAACCTAATGAACTATTGCTTGTTGGTACTGGTACTGCCTTTGGCATTGGGCTGTAATTCCAAAAAAGAAAATGTTTCCGAACTGGAACCCCCGAATATTCTTTTTATCCTTTCGGACGATCATACCTCCCAGGCCTGGGGACTTTACGGGGGTATCTTGGCAGATTATGTAAAGAACGACAACTTGGAACGTCTGGCCCAGGAGGGGGCGGTACTGAACAATGCTTTTTGCACCAATTCCATCTGTACGCCAAGTCGAGGAGCTATCCTAACGGGGCAATATAGCCATATGAACCAGGTATATACCTTAAGCGAACCCCTGCCCAAGGGGCATCCCAACATTGCCAAGACCTTGTCCAAGGCCGGGTATCAAACCGCGGTCATAGGAAAATGGCATCTGGTGGAACAACCGGAAGGTTTTGATTATTTTAATGTGCTTCCGGGCCAAGGGGTGTATTGGAACCCCGTACTTAAGGAAAAGGGAAATTGGAAGGATGGGTATGATAGCAGTGCCGGAAAGACCTACGAAGGTTTCTCCACGGATGTTATCACCGATTTAACTATTGAACATTTGGAAAAGCGGGATACCCTGCGACCCTTTTTGATGTTCTGCAACTTTAAGGCCACCCATGAACCTTTTCACTATCCGGATCGGTTTGCCCCGCTCTATGAAGATATGGAAATCCCGGAACCGGAATCCTTGATGGATTTTGGACCGGAGACTACGGGCAGGACCTTTGGGGGGCAAATTTTGGAACGCTTGGCGGCCCGGTGGGAAGAGGCCACCAAAAATCCCGAAACCTTCTGGACGGACTATCCCGGGCTTCCCTATCCCCTAGACGGGCTGGACAGCGTACAGCGGCGCAAAAAAATATATCAAAAGTTCG
The DNA here is from genome assembly GCA_039188035.1 of Bacteroidota bacterium. Taxonomy (GTDB): domain Bacteria; phylum Bacteroidota; class Bacteroidia; order Flavobacteriales; family Flavobacteriaceae; genus Ulvibacterium. The sequence continues at coordinate 945 of JBCCZF010000456.1, forward strand.
TCAAGGATTTTATGCGATGCGGGGCCGCAATAAACGATAATATCGGGCGCTTGCTGGATTATTTGGAAACTTCCGGTATTGCGGACAATACTATTGTGATATATACTTCCGATCAGGGCTATTTCCTGGGCGAGCATGGTTTTTTTGATAAACGGCTCATTTATGAGGAATCCCTTAGAATGCCCTTTGTAATCCGGTATCCCAAGAAAATCAAGGGTGGGCAGCGGATCGATGATATTATTTTGAATATCGATTTTGCCGCCCTTATGGCGGATTATGCGGGTGTACCCCAACCGGACTATATGCAGGGACGGAGTTTTAGGGGCATCCTGGAAGGCAATCCACCCGAGGATTGGAGGGACAAAATGTATTATAGGTACTGGTTGCACCATCCGTATCGGCCTGCCCACTTTGGCATTCGGGACGATCGCTATAAATTGGCACTCTTTTATGGCCAGGATTTGGGAAAACGGGGAACTTCCAAAGAGACCACCCCGCCCCAATGGGAATTCTACGATCTGGAGGAAGATCCCAACGAGCTTCATAACGCCATAGCCGACCCGCAGTATGCCGAGGTCATTGCCAAAATGAAAAAGGAACTTCTAGAGGAACGCGAAAACTATAGGGATTTGGACGAGGAGTATCCGGTGATGCAAGAGATTTTGGCCAAGGCCTACAAGTAATCATACGCTTGCTTGGACGGTTAAAAACTTTTATGGTCCAAGGGTCTCCCTAAACGGAACTTCCTATCTTTGGCCCCCTAAAACCTATTCCCCGTGTCATTGGGCCAGTATACCAAGGAGTTTCGTTACAATGCCAAGTTGGCCTACCCCGTAATTTTGGGTATGCTGGGGCATACCTTTGTGGCTTTTGCGGACAATGTTATGGTGGGGCAATTGGGCACCGCTGAATTGGCGGCCGTATCCCTAGGCAATAGTTTTGTGTTCATTGCAATGTCGCTGGGCATTGGTTTTTCAACGGCCATTACCCCTTTGGTGGCCGAGGCGGAAGGGGCCGGAAACGGGGCGGCCAGTAAGGGCGCCCTTAAGCACGGGCTGGTGCTTTGCACCATTTTGGGAATTACCCTTTTTGGAGCTATCCTGTTGAGTAAACCTCTAATGTATGCGATGGACCAACCCCGGGAAGTGGTGGAATTGGCCATTCCCTATCTGGATTTGGTGGCCTTTTCGTTAATTCCCCTCATTACCTTCCAGGCCTTTAAGCAGTTTGCGGATGGGATGTCCCTGACCAAATACCCCATGTACGCCACCGTCTTGGCCAACGTGGTGAATATCGTCCTGAATTACCTGTTGATATTCGGGGCATTTGGATTCCCTAAACTTGGGGTTGTTGGAGCTGCTTTAGGTACCTTGATCTCCCGTTTCATTATGTTGGGATTTATTTGGATTTTGTTACGGAATCGAAAACAGACTCGCAACTATGTCACAGGATTTAATTTTCGCAGCATAGAAAAAAAGGTAATACGCAAGATCATAGACCTCGGGTTGCCGTCGGCCATGCAAATGTTTTTTGAGGTGGCCCTGTTCACCGTAGCCATTTGGCTTAGTGGTGCTTTGGGGAAAAACGCCCAGGCGGCCAACCAGATAGCGTTGAACCTAAGTAGTATGACCTTTATGTTTGGGATGGGGCTTGGGGTGGCCGCTACCGTCCGGGTGGGCAACCAAAAGGGATTGGCCAATTTTGTGGAATTAAGGCGGATAGCCCGCTCGGTTTTTCTCTTGACGCTGCTCTTGGAAATTGTCTTCGCCATTTTGTTCGTTTGGGGTCGCCATTGGTTTCCCACCCTGTATCTGGATCAGGACGATGTCTTGAATATGACGGATAATACGGAGGTAATCTTTTTGGCGGCACAATTGCTTTTGGTCTCCGCATTTTTTCAAATATCGGACGGGATGCAGGTGGTGGTCCTCGGGGCCTTGCGCGGACTTCAGGACGTTAAGATACCAACCTGGATAACCTTTGTCGCCTATTGGCTCATAGGTTTCCCCATTTGCTATTATTTGGGTTTGCATACAGATTTCAAGAGTGTCGGAATTTGGATAGGGCTGCTCACAGGGCTTACGGCATCGGCCATTATGTTGTATATTCGATTCGAATATCTAACCAAGAAATTGGTTTCGGAATAGATCTTTTACGTTGCCTTTTCCGATGAAATGCGGACAGGCAAATTCGTCTTTTTTTGAAATCTGCCGCTGTGCGATTTTGGAATTTATGATTTGGAATTTTTATAGGCATGGAACTACCAAAATTTTTATTAGGCGATAACACGGACTATCCGTCCGCCGTTTTCATTGTTCATACCGAATTCCCCAGGTTTATCATCAACC
>JBCCZF010000457.1:0-3280 GCA_039188035.1 Bacteroidota bacterium
ATAAACAGACGACCAATGATCAGATACATATTGCTTTGACCAAAGGCCATTGGCAAGTGGATGAACCGGTGCTGACCCGTATCAATGCCACCTTGGTCAACAGCGATATCCTGGGCACCCTTACGGACAAACCGGAAAAAAAGTTGGAGGATATTTTCCAGGCCTTAAATGCGGAAGGTACCGGAGCTTTAGTGTTCATTAACCAGGAGTCCCAGGCCCTGAACCTCCTGCAGCGGTTATCCGAGGTAAAGGAACTCCAAAAAAAGGAAATCTTTAGAGCCCCAAAAATTGGCATGGATGCCAAGGATTTTGGCATTGGGGCTCAGATCTTACACGATTTGGGCATTGGTAAAATACGATTGCTTACCAACTCCGCCCATCCCAAACGCGTGGGTATGGTAGGTTATGGTTTGGAAATTGTGGAATTGGTGGGCTATTGATATTTGGCTAGGTAAGCTCCCGAATTACCTTTACCATCTCCCGCGCCCGTTTGTGCACTTCTTCTTCGGTCCATCCCAGTTTGATCAAACAGGAGATGTTACGGCCGATCCAATGATCGGAATTGGAGAAATCCTTGGAACCATAGCTTGGGAGCGAATCCCTAACTTCGAGGGCCAATTTTCCCAGAGATTTCTGTTTCCACAAATGTTCCCATTGCCGGTAGTAGTGCCAATTGTTATCATACCAATAGAAACATCCGTCCAAACCGGCCTTTCCTAGTTGCACATGCACGGCCTGGGCCGTTTTCGCATCCGGAAGAAAAAAACTGAGGAAGGCATAGCTTTCCTCCCCTCCTGTGGGAACGCGCCTAAATTGTACCCCGGGCAGGTCTTCCAAGGCCTCGCGCAAAATGGAATAACTCTTTTTTTGCATGGCCAAAAATTCATCCAACCGTCGCAATTGCGCCAGGCCTACTGCGGCGTGGAGTTCGGATATGCGAAAGTTATAACCCAAAAAAGGATGCGTTTCCGCCCCGCGGTCGGTGCCGATATGGTCGTGACCGTGGTCGGAATACCGATCGGCATTTCTGTAATGCTCTTCCCTGTGGGTGATTAGGGCTCCACCTTCCCCACTGGTCACGGTTTTTACAAAGTCGAACGAAAAACACCCAAAATCCCCGTAACTGCCCAAAGGTTTTCCTTCGTACGTTCCGCCGATGGCCTGGCAGGCATCTTCCACCAGCAACAACCCATAGTCTTCACATACTTGTTTAAGAGCTCTTAAATTGGCCATAGACCCGCACATATGTACAGGCATAATGGCCTTTGTACGTTTCGTAATTGCCTGCGCCACCGCTTTGGGATCTAGGGTGAGTGTATCGTCCACGTCTACCAAGACAGGAATGGCGCCCAAGGCCAAAATAGCCTCAAAACTGGCCACAAAGGTAAAGGTGGGCATAATCACCTCATCCCCTGCCCCTATGCCTCCACTGGCCAAGGCCACGGTCAAGGCGGCGGTGCCGCTACTTACCAACTGGGCGTATTTTGAGCCCATCCTATGGGCCAATTCCCTTTCCAGTTCCTTGGCCTTCCAATGCCCCATGCGCATACCGTCAAAGCCATAACGCATAAGAACCCCGGAATCCAGGACATCCATTACTTCCTTTCGTTCCTTTTCACCAAAAAGTTCAAATCCGGGCATGTTACAAATTTCAGGGGGTTAGGCAATTTCCAAAATGCTTTCGGCCAAATCCTTTCGTACCTTTTTAAACCCGGAGAACATATCGTCCTCCGATCGATATCCAACGGGTAGTACCAAAACGGATTGAAGCCCCTTCTCCGTAAGCTTAAGGAATTTGTCATAGGCCTTGGGATCAAACCCTTCCATTGGACAGGAATCGATTTCTTCCATGGCACATACGGTAAGTAGGTTTCCCAGTGCCAAATACGCTTGACGGCTGGACCAGCCTTGGATACTTGCTGAATCCTTCTTTGAAAAACTGTCCAAGACCGATTCCCTAAAAGGGCTTAGAACGGCATCGGGCGTATCCCTTATGGCTTTGATTCGTTTGAAGTAGTTGTTTATAAAATCGGCATCCACATGTTGCTCAATGCATATAACCAGTACATGTGAGGCTTGCGCTACTTGTCGCTGGTTAAAGGAATAGGGAACCAATTGCTCCTGGAGCTCTTTGTTGTGCAATACCACTAGGCGTATGGGCTGCAAACCATAGGACGTAGCCGTTAGGTTAAAGGCCTCTTTGAGCAAGTTGACCTTATCTTGGGGCAGAATTCGTTCCGAATCAAATTTTTTTACGGCATAGCGCCATTTTAAACAATCGATACTATTTTTCATAAGGTCTCCTATGCGTTTTTTAGTTAAAGAACCATAGCTTCATGGAAAGGGCCACCACCATAACTACCAAAAATGTCTTAATAAATCCATCGCCCTTTTCTACGGAAAACCTACTGGCTACCCATGCGCCCATTCCATTGCCCAGGGCCAGCAACAACCCGGCTTTCCAATCTACTTTGTCATTGACAATAAATACAATAAGGGCGGCCAAGGTATAGATAAATACGATGACTACTTTGGTGGCATTGGCCCGGACCAAGGTCATTTGGCTCACATGGTGCAAAAATAGAATAATTATGAAGCCTAAACCCGCATTTATGAATCCCCCATAGATGCCAAAAACGAAAAAGGCGAGCATGCCGGCCCACAGATACTTTCCGCTAAGGCGTTCCTGCATTTCTTTCATTTTTATCTTGGGTTTAAAGAGGATAATAAGTACCACCACGATCATGATCAAGGCCAATATTCTATTAAAAGTCTCCCCTTTGATATCAATGGCAATGCGTGCCCCAAGAATAGACCCGAACAAGGCGGAAAGACCCAAATACAGATTAAAGGGGAAGGTGGATACTCCTTTGCTTTTAAAACCCGCGGTGGCCATGGCGGTCTGGAAAAGAATGGCTATCCTATTGGTCCCATTGGCAACGCTGGGCGGAAGACCAAGAAAAATCAGTACAGGTAAAGATATCAGGGATCCCCCCCCGGCCAAGGTGTTTATAAAACCCACCACCAGGCCTACAACTAGTAACAAAAGATAGTGGTACCACATTTCCATGACGGTAAAAGTAGCTCCAAAAAGGCAATATTTCTGTATTTAACCTGAAGTTGCCAGGTATTGTCCCTTGGAATGCCTGTCCGTTTTTAGGCCTTGGGATATTCGTATGCGCAGAAGAATGCTTTGGGAGGACTGTTGAACAAGGCCCAATGCGCTATGGGATAATACAATTACTCAGTGCGGTTGCCCTCCGCATCCACCACCGCAGTC
>JBCCZF010000458.1:0-3273 GCA_039188035.1 Bacteroidota bacterium
CAGCATTTGCCCTGTTGCGAACCACATTGATATCTTCCGCCGCACCTCCTGTATTTCCTTGTTGTAAACGTGCCTCGGCACGCAATAAATAGGTTTCCGCCAATCTGTACTTGGCTATATCACCATAACGTGCCCCGGCAAAACCTTCCATAACCCTTGTTACCGGGTCTAGAACAAGATTCTCAGGATGCTGCCCCGGAGTAGTTACCTTGGTAAAATAAGGGTACATGCCCCTTGGCCATAATCCTTTTGACTTCCATACCTCGGTATCCGCAGATACACTTTCTATTGTTTCAACAAAATCGTAGACCTGTTCCGGAGTCTCCACATACAACGTATCATTAAAAAACGGGGACTCCGGGTTGTTAAAGGGGAACCTACGTGGCAGGTTGTACCAGGAAGTCCTTATATCGTTGAAATCGATGTCCCCGTTTACATCTTCCCATATGGTATTGGTTACATAGAGGGTCGGCGCCAACCAACCGATACCACGCCCCCCCCCACCAATGGTGGAAACCGGCCATATTTGATCTACAGAAACGGGATTGCCCTCATCATCCGTGATTAATTCCCTAGTATTTTGATCCATGGCAAACAGACCTCTGCTCAATGGGGCAAAAACACGTTCCATCCTGGCACCTCTATTTCTGTTGGAAACATTTGCACCTCCGGGAACATCCGTTTCTTGTTGGATTACCCATAAAGACTCTGTGTTACCCGTGCTTCGGTTTTGGTTACCTATCCTGAACAGATCATAGAACACATCTCCGGGCTCCCCGGCCAAACTGCCGAACCTTTCGGTCATCAAGGCCGTATTTGGGTCGTTGATTACCACGGAGGCAGCAGCCTCGGCCGCTCCATAATCCCCAATGGCCAAATAGGCTTCGGAAAGTGCATGATAAGCGGTTAGATCCGATACCTGTGCATCCGAAACTTCCGTGATTCCAGGTAAATTTTGTGCCGCAAACTCAAAATCTGCAACGACCTGTGCATAAATTTCTTCCTGTGGAGATTGTTCAAAATCATTTTTGGCTTCCGTCACCGCCTCAAGGATCAACGGTGCATTACCATAAAGACCACCGATTATCCTATAGGCAAAAGCCCTGAAGAATCGGGCTTCAGCCTCGATTCTGGTTTCAACGGCCACATCCAGTTCAATCTCATCCAATTTGGCAAGGATAAGGTTTGCATTGGACACCATCTTATACCAACGGATCCATTGCCAATCCGATCTGGAGGGTGATGTCGTAAAACTATAGATATGGAAAAGCTCGTTCATATTTTCCGTTACATGGAACAGATCCGTACCTGCCTGAAATGCATGACCCCTTCTTTCCGCCTCATATAAATATTCCCTTGCGTCACCATATAGCCACCAGATCGCGGACTGAAAGCCTGCTTCGGAGGTAAACGCATTATCCGTGGTAAACTCCCCGGGATTCACTTCTTCCAGAAACTCATCCTCGTTACATGCCTGTGCCAACAGCACTATACAGCCGATTATTATTCCGTATGTTATTTCTCTAATTTTCATGTTCAATTTCTTTTGATTAAAATGATATGTCCAACCCAAGAGCTATACTTCTCATAACCGGTCTTCCCGCCAATGCTATACCAGTATTGGTTTCAGGATCCCAACCGTTCCAATCTGTCCAGGTAATAAGGTTTTTTCCACTGACATATAATCTGCAATTGCCCATACCCAATTTATCGGTAAGATTGGAATCCAGGTTATACGATAATGAAATATCCTGTAACCTTACAAAACTCCTATCTTCCCATGGCCTAAAATTTGCCGCTTCTTGAAATGATGCCGGACTTCTAAAATCCGGGTTGGTATTATTAGGTGTCCAGAAATTGATCTCTCTATAAAAATTGCCTAAAACGGCGGCACTCAGGGTGCCGATACCGCCTTCCCATACGTTCTGTTCACCAAGATAGCCGTCTTGGCCTCCCTGAACGGAGTTCAATAAGAAGGATAAATCGAATTGCTTGTAGGTAAATTGATTGCTTATGCTAAATTGATAGGCCGGCTCCGTTCTACCCACGACCACAAGATCTGAGGTATCGATTACACCATCTCCATTTTGGTCTACCAATCTTTCGGAACCGATTTGAAAATCCTCTATAAGACCCGCTTGAAAATCACTGATCTGCCAGAAACCATCTTGTTCATAGTTGTAAATAGCACCAATGGACTCCCCTATTTCCAAGAATTGATCATTGAATGAACCCGCATTCACGTCCACTAATCCGTTATCATTATTGTCTTGTCCAGGTAGGGCCGTTATCTCGTTTTGGTTGGTCGCAAAAACAATTCCCAAGTTCCAATTGAAATTATCCGTTCTTAGCGGATTGATGTTCAAGGATGCCTCAAACCCTGTATTCTTAACTTCCCCAATATTGGACAAAATGCTACTAAAGCCTGTTGCTTCGGGAATGACAAAGCCAAATATTAAGTCATCGGTTGTGGTATTGTAATATTCCAGGCTACCACTTACCAGATTATTGAATATTCCAAAATCGATCCCATAGTTAAAGCCGGTGGTGGATTCCCATACCAAATTAGGGTTTGCAAGTTCTCTTGCTTCCTGCCCAATTAAGGATGTTGAGCCATCTACATAGGCCGCCTCCGATGTTACCAATGCCGAGGAGGCGTATCTATTGATCAGGTTACCATTGGCTCCATAGCTCAACCTCAATTTTAGGTAATTGGCGAAGGAATCGCGCATAAAGTTTTCCTCGGATACTACCCAACCCAAGGCAGCTGATGGAAATAGTGCCGTTTTATTGCCGTCCGGGAAAGCGGAAAAACCGTCCCTTCTAAGGGTTGCCGTCAAATAGTACTTATCCGCATAATTATACGCCAGCCTTCCCATTTGATATACATAGGATTCTTCCCAGGCATCCGAAGTGGCCGTAAAGGTTTCCGCCTGCTCAAGGCTGTTATAGGTCAACTCTTGATTTGAGAACCCGATACCTTGTGCCATGGTCTCTTCATATTCGTTCTCCCTAGCACCGTATACAAAGGTGGCATCAATATTATGCTTGTCCGCAATGGTCGTTTTGTACGACAAGATGTTGTCAAGTGTCCAGTCATAGGCAGAGGAATTCATTTTAAAGGCTGTACCTGCACCATCACCTTCATCGGAATTAAAACGCCTTGCCCATCTATAATTGTTACCAAAATTAATGGTATAGCTCAACCCTTTGATGAACGGAACATCTACCCTGGCATAGAATTTGGCAAACAGGCTATTTCTTTTGTCATCA
>JBCCZF010000459.1:0-3266 GCA_039188035.1 Bacteroidota bacterium
GCCTGTTTACCTTTTATCCCTCAGTTTTGTTGTGGCCTTTTCTCCCGGCCCTTTTACAAAATGCGTACTCTGACGCTACCAAACGCCGCTTTTTAAGCCTCTCCCGATAGCTATCGGAACTAAGAACACAATTTAAACAGGCTCTAAGGTATCACTGCAATTTACGGCGATTTTGGGTTTGGTTAATTGTGATCAACAAAAAAACCGGTGACGAAAACGTACACCGGCTTTTTCAAACTAACTCAAACTAAACTAACAACTGCTCAAAATTCGTATTTAGGAACTCGTCTTGAGTTCTATATCTGTTTCATAGTGGAGGTGCCTTTTAACCCAAAAACTTAATATCCCGGGTTTTGAACCAATTCTGGATTCCTTTGAAGCTCGGAATCCGCAATGGGCAACAAAAGGTGCTTTTCCTCAAAGGTCTGGCCAAAGGTATTCTGTGCGCCCACCAGATTGATGAAGGTAACATCACCGTCCGCACCGGCCGGGTACAATCGCGTGCGTACCATATCAAACCAAAGCTTAAAATCGAAAATCAGTTCCCGGTTCCGCTCCTTCCAGACCTCCTCTACAAAATCGCCAACGGAAAGGGCGGCCAGACCTGCGCGGATCGTTTCGGAATCTGTGGTCCAATAGGCCCTGGAACGTACTTGGGTCAGGTAGTCCACCGCTTCGGCGGTCACCCCTTCGGACCGGGCAATGGCCTCGGCCGCCACCAAAAGGGCCTCTGGGTAGCTATATACCCTTAAGTTCTTGGACGACTGTGCAGAACCGAAAAATGGCCCTTCATCCAGCCAGATATACGGAGTTACCGGAAAGGTAATTTCATCGCCGTCCCCATTGGTAAACATGGTGTGGAAATACTGCTTTTCCTGTACCCTTAGATCTAAATCCTGATCGTATTGGGCATAGAGTTCCGGCCGTGGCCCATAGGCGTTCTGGATGTTGGCATAGGCCGATCCCACCGAACCACTTACCGATGCCGGAAACGACCATTGCGGGTAGGGAGATGAACGAATGCCTACTTGGAACTCCACCTGAAAAATGTAGTCCTCTGCCAGGGTTTCGGCCACGCGCATTTTGTTATAGGCACTATTCTCCAGGATAACTTCGCCTTCCCCGTCCCTATCGTGCTCAACAAGGGAAAAAGCCCCACTATTGATAACCGCACGGGCCGCTGTTGCGGCATTGGCATAGTTATCCTGGGACAAAGGAAACCCGCCCATGGTTAAATATACATCGGCCAAGAGCATAAGTGCCGTTTCCCGGGTAATACGATATTCATTGTTCACCATATTGCCGTCCGGGAGACTCCCCGCCGCCGTGGCTATATTCAGATCGGCCACAATCTGGGCATACACTTCGGAAACCGGGGAACGGGAAAGAAATACATCCTCCAGCCCGCCTACAGGATCCGTAAACAAGGGAATATCACCAAACATACGAACCAGGTAGAAATAGGCAAACGCCCTGAAAAAACTGGCCTGGGCAACCAAATTGTCCACCTCGCCCTGGGAAAGGCCCGGGGTCTCTGGAATGTTGGCAATGGAGAGATTGGCCGCCGCGATCCCCCTATAAAGACGGAGCCAAATATCGTTCAAGGTACCATCGATTTCCGTGGCCGATATATCTAGCTGTTGGGCCAGATCTACCTGGCGCTCCTGACCACTGAACTCATTATCAAAGAAGCCCGTCAGATACTGGAGATACATGGCCCGTGACCCCGTAAAAACTCCGGCATTTATATGCATTTGGGTAGCTCCCCACTCATACAAATAGCTTACGGCACTCCTGGCCTGCCCAGGTTCCGAAAAAAACTGATCTACACTTTGCTGGTCCCTGGGTTCCTCTTCCAAAAAATCGTCGCAAGAAGCCGTAAACAGCAGTATCCCTAAAAAGCCTAATATCTTTATATTTTTCATAGCCGTTAAAATTTAAGGTTAAAACCAAGGGTAAAAGTCCTGGGCCTTGGGTATTGAAAAAAGAAAATGTTCTGCCCAAATTGACTGTTGTTGGAAGAACCTTCGGGATCATAGCCCTGAAAACCATCGGACTGTAATACAAAAGCATTGTCCACACTACCGTACACCCGTAACATGGAGAGGCCTATGGAATCCACAAAGGCATCCGAAAAGGTATAGCCCAGGGTGAACAGGTTGCCGCGCAGATAGGAACCATCGGCCACCCAACGGCTGTCTACTTGACTGTTCTGCCCCGAAGTACCCTGGTTTCGGATTTCCTGAACCTGGGTATTCTGGTTTTGGGGGGTCCACCCTTCAGTAAGGATGGTACGCAGGCCATTAGCTATTCCGGAACGGTCCTCCGTGGAATGCAGGGCCTGTTGTAGGATGTCCACATCAAAGACAAACTGCAGGTCCATGGTAAAATCAAACCTGCCCAGACGAAAGTTGTTAATAAAACTCCCTGTCCAAACCGGAAGCCCATTTCCGATAATGGTTCGTTCCGAAGATCGTCTGGCTTCGCCCGGAAGGGCACCTACTGCAGCCGCCTCAGCCGCCTCAGCCGTTCCCCATACCCCTAAACGTTCCAAGCCCCAGAAAGAAGCCACCGGCTCCCCTACCCGAAGAATGGTGTTACTCCCAGAAACAAAGTTGGGTCCGGGAAAAATATCCTCATCGTTGGCCCCCAGTTCCTCTATCCGGTTTTTGTTGTAGTTTAGGTTAAAAACGGATTCCCAGGTGAAATTGTCCTTGGCATACAGGGATCCCAAGGAAAGGTCTACTCCCCTGTTGGAGACCGACCCAATGTTATCTCGTAGGCTACTAAAACCCGTAGAACGCGGTATGGGCCTATTCAACAAAAGATCCTCGGTCAATTTGTAGTAGTAATCCACCTCCAGGTTGATCTGTGGGTTGGTATTGGTGCTTAATTCCACCCCAACGTCCAATTGGGTCGTGGTTTCCCAGCCTACATCGGGATTGGGCAGGCGTGTGACAAAACTCTCGTTTACCCGTTCACCATTGATCAAGACCGTACTGGAACTAATCGTGGCCAGAGTAGAATACGGGGTTATCTCCGTATTCCCGGTAACCCCATAACTGGCCCTCAATTTTAATCGGTTTACGAAATCGGTTTCCGAAAGAAAATCCTCCTCGGACAATATCCAACCCAAACCAATAGAAGGGAAAAAACCGTATTTGTTGTTGGCCCCAAAACGGGAGGAGCCATCTACCCGGCCGGTCAACGTCATAAGATACCTGTCCTTATAGGTGTATCCGACCCTGGCAAAATAGGAGTTTATA
>JBCCZF010000460.1:0-3254 GCA_039188035.1 Bacteroidota bacterium
ATGGTATGGGCATGGCCGATTAAACCCCTAAATTTGACAGTCCGTGAAACCGTAGGCATGTTGCGAATCCTTCTTGTCCATGTTTTTTTCTTTTTCTTTTTCCAACCAAGCGCCCAGGAAAAGACCAAGTCCTTTATCGTGAAATATACGGAAGCTCCCTTCAACATCGATGGCATATTGGACGAGGCGGCCTGGGCCAGTGCACATACGGTAAATGACTTTAGGCAGTACTTTCCCACGGATTCCCTCCCAGCGGAATACACTACGGAAATAAAGTTCCTTTGTAGTGCAACCACGCTATATATTGCGATTAAGGCCAATACTCTAGGCAATGATTATGTTATTCCCTCCCTGGAACGGGATTATAGGGCCGGGGGCAATGATAATATCAGTCTACTATTTGACACCTTCAATGACGGCACCAATGCCTTTCTTTTTGGCATGAATCCCTATGGGGTGCGGCGCGAAGCTCTGATTGCCAACGGGGGACGAAGCAATAACGACAGTAATTTTACCACTTCCTGGGACGTGAAATGGAAGGGCGAGGCGCAGCGGTACGAGAACCATTATACCGCGGAAATGGCCATTCCCTTAACCTCTTTTAAATTTCCCGAAGGGGCCACCCAATGGCGTTTTCAAAGTTACAGGTTCGATATGCAAAAGAACGAGACCAGTGTTTGGCAACCCGTTCCCCAAAACCAACTGATCTTTAATCTTGCCTTTATGGGCCATATGGTCTTTGAAAGGCCCCTGGGAAAATCCAGGACACCCTTTACACTTATCCCCTATATAAATGGTCTGGCGGACGAGGATTTTGAGCAAGATGCCACTAGTTCAGAACTCAAAGTTGGCGGCGATGCCAAGATAGCCATTGGCAATGGCCTAAACCTGGACCTTACCTTTAATCCGGATTTCTCCAACGTGGAAGTCGACGATATTTTCACAAACCTTACCCGTTTTGAGATTTCTCTTCCGGAAAGGCGGCAGTTTTTTGTGGATAATAACGATTTATTCGGGAGTTTTGGGGGCATGCGGGATGCCAATCCTTTTTTTTCCCGCCGAATCGGGATCGCCACGGACAGTTCCGGGAATTCCGTGCAAAACCGTATTATTGGTGGGGTACGGCTCAGTGGCAAACTGAACGAGAATTGGCGCTTGGGATTCCTAAACATCCAAACCGATGCGAATGTGGCTACGGAAATTGCCTCTAACAATAACATGATGCTGGCCCTTCAAAAAAAGGTCTTTTCCCGTTCCAATTTTGGGTTGTTCCTGATCAATCGCCAGACTTTTGAGGAATATGATTTTGTTTCGCCCGAAGAAGAGTACAACCGGGTACTGGGGCTGGACTACAACCTTGCCTCGGAGGATAATACCTGGGTAGGGAAGTTTTATGCACATAAATCGTTTCAATCTAATGTGTCCCGGGGGCATTACTCCTTGGGCGCTTTTCTGGGACGGAATTCCAGGTATTTTAACGTTTTCTCGGATTTTGTATACATCGATGAGAACTTCCAATCCGATCTGGGTTTCGTCCCCCGTAAGGATATCATTAAATGGGCCACCTCCTTGGAACGTGTCTTCTGGCCAAAAAAGGGTATTCTAAACAATCACGCCCTACAGTTTTTCCCCATTATTACCTGGCGTCCTGGCTTGGACAACAGACAAACGGATCGGGAATTTCAAGGAAGCTGGAACTTTGAAACCCGAGGGTTTACGGAATTCGGTATTGGTTTTTCCAATCAGTTTGTTTTTTTAGTCGATAGCTTTGATCCCACGGACACGCCGGATGCGGTACCCCTACCGGGGAATCAAGGGTATCACTTTAATACGTTCTCTTTGGGTTATGCGTCCAATAGTGCCAACATCCTGGCCTTTGAAGCAGAAGCCCTCTTTGGAAGCTTTTTTAACGGGGACCGATTCTCCATTGGCGCCCAGGCCGTGCTGCGGGTACAGCCCAAGGCCCGAATTGGTCTAAACATTAATTACGACAGGATCGTGCTTCCGGATCCCTTTCCCAGTGCGGATCTGTGGTTGATAAGCCCAACAGTGAACCTTACCTTTACCAAAGCTATTTTTTGGTCCACCATTTTTCAATACAGCAACCAAAGGGACAATCTGGGCATCAATTCCCGGCTGCAATGGCGTTTTGCTCCGCTCTCCGATCTTTTCCTGGTGTATAACGACAATTATTTTACGAATCGCTTTTCCCCAAGGTTCCGATCTATTAACCTAAAACTCACGTATTGGCTTAATATCTAATGGAATGTCCGGTGCTGGACGATGTTTGGGCAAAGGGTAGAGAAATCCAAATCCAAGAAAAATCCAAATCCCAAACTATAATCCGCGCTTCCAAACCCATTAACCCATAAACCCCTAAGCCTATAAAACTTTAGAGTTCGAGTTTCCATTTGATGGGATACACGACAAATTTCACTTTTTGGAATGAATTGTGGGATTTGGGAATGAATTTTCGTTCAAATACCCCACCCAAACCTGCCTCAACGGCAAGGCGGGCTCCTAAGGGGGAGGGGTTTCCCTCTTTTGGAGGAATCAGGGAAGGTTAAAACAAGGGGCAGTGAAATTTGTCGTACACCCGTTTAACACTTGTAGTTATCCTTGACCCCGATTTCCCTATATTTGAGCACTGCTATGCCCTAAAAGCCCTTGCCATGAACCAACTTCCCTTGACCGAGGATACCGTAACTTTTGGATTGCTATGCCTTTGCCTCGGTTTTGTCTTTTATACCTCTTCCCTAAAAACCGGTTTTTGGAAAAAATTCTATACCGTGGTCCCCACGCTTTTGGTATGCTATATGCTACCAGCGGTTTTAACCAGTTTTGGGATAATTTCCGAAGAACATTCCAACCTCTATTATATCGCCAGCCGTTATCTTTTACCGGCAGCACTGGTACTTATGACATTAAGCATAGACCTCAAGGCCATTATGAATTTAGGATCCAAGGCCCTAATCATGTTCCTTACCGGTACTGTGGGCATTATCCTTGGTGGCCCCATCGCCATTTTGATCGTTTCCCTATTTTCCCCGGAAACCGTTGGGGGGGTTGGCCCCGATGCCGTTTGGCGGGGTCTTGCGACCATAGCCGGTAGTTGGATCGGCGGAGGTGCCAATCAGGCGGCCATGTTGGAAGTGTTCCAATTTAATCAAAAGAATTTTGGCGATATGGTCTTGATAGATATTGTGGTCGCCAATATTTGGATGGCCATAATCTTATTGGGTATTGGCAAATCC
>JBCCZF010000461.1:0-3246 GCA_039188035.1 Bacteroidota bacterium
ACTTCTTGTATGATATACCAACAAGAACAGATTTTGTTGTGGATAATATCGACCTAACAGACCTTACAATTCAAGGGGCTGGGATAAGAATTCTGGGAACCAATAAGGATAAAACTGCCATGCGAACTGAAATTAAAGTGCCTAGCAATTATTTGGACAAAGACACCCTAACGGTAAAGGTCAGGTATGGAGAGGGCTACAAAAAGGGATATGATTTTAATATCCCTGTTAAGAAAAAAGAGTAAAGTTCAAATAAACGATGAGTCTCATTAAAAAATGGTGGGTTAGATTAATGGTGAGCGTACTTCTTGGCGGTATAGTTGCCGAAGCCTTAGTTGTTTCCACGGATGGAAAAATAAATACTAATGCATTTTTTTTAGCTCTAGGCATTTACCTTGTATTGGGTTTAATCTACGGTCTTCATATTAGAAAGCATAAAAACCAAAGTTCAAATAAACGATGAAAAAAGCAATTCTATTTGTATGTCTAGGCCTTCTTCACTTGGGCCTTAATGGGCAAAGCAACGCGCGTGAATATTACCAACTTCGGATATACTCCCTGGCCAACAAGGCTCAGGAGCAACTGACCGACACCTACCTCGAAGAGGCTTTTTTACCCAGCCTTAAACGCTATGGCATTGAAAATGTCGGCGTTTTTA
The DNA here is from genome assembly GCA_039188035.1 of Bacteroidota bacterium. Lineage (GTDB taxonomy): Bacteria > Bacteroidota > Bacteroidia > Flavobacteriales > Flavobacteriaceae > Ulvibacterium. Next base: position 659 of record JBCCZF010000461.1, read on the forward strand.
AAACGCGCCCGCAAACTACGGATGCAAATGGAAAAATCTACGTGCTTATCCCCTTTAAATCGATTATCGAGTTTGCTTTATTGGACGACACCCTTAATGCCGACGAAACCCATCAGAAAAAAGGAAAAGCTTTTCTGGATGCCCCGCATGACCGTCCACCCTACCAACGTATGGAATCCATTCTTATGGAAGCGTTTGTAGACATGCCCGAGTTGGCCGTCCCGAATTTAGAAGGCCCCCGAAAAGATCGCATTTACGAACTGCGCAGTTATGAGGGGGCCACGGAAAACAAATACCGAAACAAGGTGAACATGTTCAACGAGGGCGGGGAGATTCCTCTTTTTGAGGAACTGGGCTTTCAGGCCGTTTTCTATGCCGAGGTTCTTTCCGGGAGCCACATGCCCAATCTGATGTATATGACCGTACATGAAAACCAAGAGTCCCGGGATGCCAGTTGGCAATCTTTTCGGGAAGCGCCCAAATGGTTGAGGCTAAAAGCAGATCCGGACTATCAAAACAATGTCTCCAAAAATGACACGATGTTCCTCTACCCCACCGATTACTCGGATTATTGAAGGATGGACATTGTTATTTCCCGATGCTCTTCCTCCAAACTTTGTTTTGGAAAGGGCTTCCCGGCCAGCCGATACCAATAGCCGGCGTTCCAATCGTCTCCTTCCTTACGATGCAGATAGGCGTGGATCCAACTGCCCAATGCGGTATGCATTTCCTGTGCAATATCGTGGGAGGCTTTCCAGTTGCCCTTGGCATCGTACCAAAGGGCTTTTAGGCCTTCGGGCCAATGGGCATATGGGATTTGCTCCGTGAGCGTCTTCGTAAATTCGGCATAATTTTTTGGCATGGGTATGGTTTAAGGTCTTAAATGATAGGATTTCGGTTGCACAAATGCCCGGATTCCTTGTACCGACAGGGTAGCTCCCAAGCCCGAATTCTTACGGCCCGACCAGGGCACGTTTGGGCTCACCCGATCACAGCAGTTCCAATACACGGTGCCTACATTCAGTTCTTCCAAAAGGGCCAAGGCCCGCTCCTTATCCGTGGAGAATATGGCCGCCGTAAGCCCGTAATCCGTATCTTTCATTAGCTCCAAGGCTTCTTGATCGGAATCCACTTTTTGTATCCCGATTATCGGCCCAAAGGATTCCTCGGTCATCACCCGCATGTCATGGGTACAATCCGTAAGGACCGTGGGTTCATAGTAAAAGCCTTTGCCCGCTACTTCCTTTCCGCCGTATAACAAGGTCGCACCCTGGCCAATGGCGTCCGCCGTATGCGCGTTTAGAAGGGTTATCTGCTGCTTCCGGGTCAAAGGGCCTATGAACGTCCCCACATCTTGGGGGTCTCCAAGGGCATACGATTGTACCTCCGTGACAAAACTTTGTATAAATGCCTCGTAAATGGCGCGCGCCACATAAATGCGCTCTACGGCACAACAGCTTTGGCCATTATTGTAAAATGCGCCTTCGGCCGCATTTTTGGCGGCCTGTTCCACGTTGGCCACATCGTCCATGACATAAAGGGGATCCTTGCCCCCAAGCTCCAATTGTAGGGGAACCAGTTTGGGTGCCACGGCCTGGGCAATATGCAGTCCTGTAGCGTGGGATCCGGTAAAAAAGTAGCCATCCAGCGGTTCCTCCAGTATCTGTTGTCCCAATTCCGGGCCACCGACAACACAGCAAAAAACGTTTTCAGGTACCCCGGCCTCCCTTAGATATTTTTCAAATTGTTTACCGGTGAGCGAGGCGTATTCCGAAGGTTTGTACAATACCGCATTTCCGGCGACCAAAGCATAGAGAAACACGTTATAGCCCACATTATAGGGGAAATTCCAAGCGGAAATATTGGCAATGACCCCCAGGGGCTCGTAGGTTATCTTTTCATGGGTGCTTCCAGAAGCTACCATGGTTTCAGGCGATAACCATTTTTCGGCATTTTCCGTTAAATGGTCAATACGGTTGTGGGCCCCTTTGATCTCGTTAAGGGACTGCTGCAGGGGTTTCCCGGTCTCCGAGGTCAAAATAAGGGCGAGCTCATCCGCATGCCCTATGATAAGTTCCCCAAAGCGCCGGATATGGGCCAATCTTTCAGCGACCGGTTTTTGGGCCCAGGCCAACTGCCCTTGTTTAAGCGACTCTATGGCGGATTTTAGTTCTGGTACCGTGGTTTCGGGGAGCTGGGCCAAAACTTCCTCCGTGGCCGGATTTAGTACGTTCATTTTGGGTCTTTTATGTGATTCAAAAAAGCATCATAGACTGTATGGGCATTGATTACTTCGTCCTTGAGCGTATGGAAAAACTCGGGGTGCCATTGTACGGCCATCACTTTTCCTTCCGGTGCTTTGGTATAGCCAATGGCTTCAATAATGCCATCCGGAGCGGTGGCATACACCTCCAGATTTTCCCCCAGCTCCTTTATGGCCTGGTGATGTACCGTATTAACGTGGGGGGTCGCTTCATCGGCATAAAGCTTGGCCAAAAGGGTATCCTTCACAAAATGTATCGGATGCCGGATGGTATCGTATAATTCCGCAGAGCGATGGGTCATGGCGTCCGGGTTTTGGGTCACCG
>JBCCZF010000462.1:0-3241 GCA_039188035.1 Bacteroidota bacterium
AGTATGGAGAATGTCACCCAACTTGTGCTCCTGAGTTTTGTGGCCGTTGCCAATGTGCTTTTGGTGGTAGCCTTAAACCAGTGGCGAAGGAACAAAACAGTCTCTTAATCCATTACGGCGGCCATCCTTTCCCAAAAGGCATTGTCAAATCCGGATACGGCAAAATTTGAATTTCCCAGATTTGACCCCTCCCCCATTCGGACAATTACCATATCCCTACTGGGAATTACGTAGATGCGCTGTTCATTGAAACCCATGGCGGCATACATATCGTCCGGCGCATTGGGGACCAACGGGCCTTGAAAAACGTTTTGGCTTCCGGGAACCCGATAACTGGATTTCCCGTTTAACCACCACATATAGCCGTATGATGCATTTAAATCTTGTGAAGCGGTAACGCTCTCGTTAAAAAACGAAGTATCCACAACCTGTTCCTCTCCCCATTTTCCCATATGAAGCGCCAATAGGCCAAACCGTGCCATACTCCTTGTATCGCTGTGATAAATGGTAAAAATGGGCCCAAAATTCCAAAACCCGTCCATTCCCATAGTATCTTCCAACTGCTGCCTAAAGTAGGAACGGAAATCTTCCCTACTGGACGCTTGGACGACATCAATTAGCTTCTGAAAAACATTGTGATAGGACCAACGGTCTCCCGCATCCGCCAGATAGGTCAGATTCGCTTTGGTCACCCAGTTGCTTTCATCGTTGATTCCCGAAGTCATGGTCAACAAATGATAGGGCGTAATGCCATCCTCTTTTTCTAAGGGCATACTAGTCCATTGGGTACCCAAATAGTCGGAAGCTCTTTGATCAATATCCAGCATCCCTTTTTGTTGGGCTATTCCGGTGATGGCCGTGACCAAGGTTTTCCCGGCACTGTTCCAGGGCCAGGTTTCAGTAGCGTTATGACCATTAAAATACCGTTCTACCACTATTCTGCCCTGTACCAGAACCATAAAGGATTTGGTGTTCTCTTCAATAAGGAAATCTTCCAAAACCTGAAGCTTGTCAATATCCCAGTTTACGGATGCGGGGGAGACGGTGGCCCACTCCTCCGAATCCAAAGGCGGGAAATAGTTGGCGGCATCGGGCGTTTCGCTTTCAACCGGTGAATCGTCGGAAGTACAGTTCAGCATAAACAGAACAACCAATGCTACAAAAGAATTTTTATGGTACATTACGGTTTTTTCTCTGGACGCCTTTGGAGCGAAAAGGTGTATTTTCTTTTTGGACAACGTGGGGGAAGCTGAACGGCCTTGTCACGGAACAACGAAAAAACGTTGATTCCACGCGCTTATGCGACTTCAAAAAGCAGGCCCTTCTGTTGATAACGTTTTTACCCGTAAATCTAGTATATGGGTTTGTTGGACCCGTTTATGTGGCGAACAGTCCCCTGTAGGTTTTGGGGACTTATCCCTTGGCGGTATTCCTGATGGGCTTGCAAGAGGGAGGGGGAAGAGGGTTGAAATCCAATCGCTCAACGTTTAAAAAATCGGATTTATAAGGGCTTATTTTAAGGAAGGCCGATCCAAATAGGCTGGTTTAAAAACCTCCTGATTGTTGTTAACATGTTTTAAAACAGTCTCTTATATAGCTCCATCATTTCCGTAGGGGACGTATGGCGCCTTCCCGCTACTTCTTCAAAATCTGAGGGAACTTCATAAAAGCCCTTTTGTATCCCGTGGTAAATGCCTGCAATTACGGCGCCTATAAAATCGCCCAGAGCCGCCTTTCTTTCGGTTTCATAGTCCTTCACGGATATCGGGTTGAATTTCAGATTTGTCCCAAATACGCGATTCATAAAATCTGCCAAGGTTCCTTGGCTAATGGGTTTCCCCGACAGATTGTAGGTTTTGCCGTTGTGTTTTTCATGCAGTAGCATTTGGCTGTAGGCGAGCCCCAATTCGCTACGGCTGGTATACCCGCACTTGCCATGGCCCGCACAGTTTCTGATTTCCCCTTCCCGTACATAGGTATCCCTATAGTCCAAATCCGGTTCAATGTAAATTCCATTTCTCCCAATGGCCCATTCCAAACCGGATTCCCGCACATCGTTTTCCGTCTGGCGATTGCTTTGTACTATGGGGCTAAAAGCGGTTTCCTCCGTGCTGCCGATAATGCTGGTATATACTATTTTCCGTACCCTGTTCCACTTCGCTGCCTCAATGACATTCCGATGTTGCTGGATTCTTTTTTGGGGTTCGTCCATGCCCGAAACAAGCAGGACACCATCAATTCCTTGTAAGGCCGCATTGTATTCTTCCCGATTATTGTAATCCCCTTTGCGCACTTCAATACCCAGGTGTGCAGCTTTTTTGGGTGTCCTGACTATCCCAACGACCTGTTCCTTGCCGATTACGTTTATTAATTCCTTTATACTAGAAGCACCCAATTGTCCGTTTGCCGCGGTTACTGCAATTTTCATATGTTGTGTTTCCTTAGTAATGTGTTATACGGTACAAAAACGGTTATGCCATAACGGTGTTTCAGGGCATTAAAGCCTTGTTGTACAAGTTAACTAAAAAAAAGCTGTTGTGGTGTTTTCATGGCAGGAGGAATCCGATCCCCAAATAGCATGGATGGACACAAGGCCTAAAGGATGTTTTCCACAGCTTACCGGAGTTCGCTAGATGCGGTTTTAGCCCGAATTCAAAGGAATCAACAAATGACCCCTAAAACGCCCAGGTTTTGACAGCATTGACCAAATCCGCAATTCTTTGGTGTTGATGGGACCAGGAGGCCCAGACGGAACGGGCCCATTTTTCGGCTAATGGCTTGTGCAATTCCGGAATTTCGTTTTCCCAGAGTTCCAAAATGGTAAGCTCCCCAAAGGAAGCCGGAGGATCCAACCACTGCAATACATTTTTGTTTTTGTAGTATTGGGAGAATTCCTTTCGTAACAGCGGTGCTTGATGGACGTCTATTTTCTTCTCGAAGATGCCATAAAGGGAGGCCAGATGTATATGCACCGATCGCATGGCCCTTGCATCCTTTCCATCTCCAATGTGTTGGCAAGCATACGCATCCACGGTAAACTGATGCCCCATTCCATATCTGAAATCGGAATACTCTTTGGCCATGATTTCATTGAACATTTCCCAGCAACCGGGCACCGCAAGCATGTACGGATGGCATTCGCCTCCTATATTCAGTGATTTGGCCCCGCAGGCAAAACAATTGACATAATCATCCTGTGCAGTATCCATCCCATTAAAAAGCTTCTTCGGTCAACTCGTTG
>JBCCZF010000463.1:0-3232 GCA_039188035.1 Bacteroidota bacterium
CGCTCGGCCAGTTCATCGGCCGCATCCTGCATCCAACTCTCCTCGGCATCGATCAGAAGGGCCACGTCCAGGTCATGGGCCTTCTGACAAGTGGTCTCGTACCTGGCGACCACACGCGCCCATTCTTCCTGTTCGGAAAGGGAAAGGGATGTCCCGGCACTTATTTTTTGAAACAGGGCAAAACGACCATAACCCGTGGGCTTAAAAACAGCGAAAGGGATGGCCTCCTTTTCCTTGACAAAATCCAGCACCCGCAAAACCTTGGCCAAGGCATTGTCCAGGGGATCCTCCGTATCCTTGCCTTCCACGGAATAGTCCAATACCGAAGAAACCCCCTTATCCCACATACGGTCCACCACAGGCATACAGTCCTCCTCACTGACGCCGCCACAAAAATGATCAAAAACCGTGGCCCGGATAAGTCCCTCTACCGGCAAATGGGCCTTAATGGCAAAATTGGTGACCAGAGTACCCATTTTCACCAAAGGTTCGTTGGCGATCATCTTAAATAGGAAGTAGGCCCGTTCCAGTTCGGAATCCGTTTTTAAGGTAAAGGCAGTCCGTGTATCTTCAAAAATTTTTTCCATGTATACCATTTTCCAAGTGGACTAAATATAAAAACAGATTTTGTATTCCATTGCCAAAAAATAGCCTTTATTTTGTAGCTATTGCGGATGGGTTTCTACCCGTTCCTGACACCTAAAATGGTTATTCAATGCAGTCCATAATCACTTCGGCCTACGCGGTGCATTTTAATCAAAAGGGTTTTGATGCCCTTAACGAATATTTGACGGCACGGCATTATTCCAAGGTCTTTGTCCTGGTGGACGAGAACACCAAGCGTTTATGTCTCCCCCATTTTAGGAATAACCTGGATAATGAGGTATCCTTTCAGTTATTGGAAATTATCTCGGGCGAGGAACATAAGAACATACAAAGCTGTATGCTGGTGTGGGAGGCCTTATCCGAAGGGGATGCCGATCGCAAAAGCCTCCTGATCAATTTGGGAGGCGGGGTACTCACGGATCTTGGCGGTTTTGTGGCCTCTACCTTTAAGCGGGGTATTGACTTCATAAATATCCCCACGACCCTTTTGGCCATGGTGGACGCGTCCGTTGGGGGGAAAACCGGAGTGGACCTGGGCCCCTTAAAAAATCAGATAGGCGTTATTAACCAACCCCAAATGGTACTGGTTGTTCCGTCCTTCCTGAAAACCCTTGAAGAACGCCAGTTACGGAGCGGTTTTGCCGAAATGCTCAAACACGGCTTGATCCAGGATGCCCGGTATTGGAAGCTGCTAAAATCCATTACCGGTTTTGACCGTATGGAACATTTAATCTATACTTCGGTGGAAATCAAGAACAAGGTGGTCATGGAAGACCCCACCGAGCGGGGGTTGCGCAAAATCCTGAATTTTGGGCATACCCTGGGACATGCCATTGAATCCCACTTTCTGGAAAGCCCGGATCGCGAAGCCCTTCTACACGGGGAAGCCATAGCTGCCGGAATGATTTTGGAGGCTTATCTTTCCCAAAGGATATGCGGACTTTCACCCGAGGAAACGGACGATATAAAAACCCAATTCCTCTTAAGATACCCCAAACCCGATTTCTCCGAAGGGGATATGGGTCAAATTCTCCGATTACTAAAGTTCGATAAAAAAAATGCCCATGGCAACATCAATTTTGTGTTGTTGGAAGGTATTGGGAAACCGGTTATTGATGTCCGGGTGCCAGATCATTTGTTCCGGGATGCCTTTGCTTACTTCAAAGAGTAAACCCTACACCTACTAAAATTTGATTTTGACAACTCTTTACGTTTTCCTACGTAAAAAATATATAGTTTAGGTTTATCAAGTAGCATGGACTAGGCACAACAAACGCGTGTTGCGTCCAACATTATGACCAAACCCGAACCGCCATGAAACGAAAACTGGTAGATTACAAAAAACTGGACCATCATTTGGCCGCGCTTCTCATCGAAACCTATCCTGACGGTTATGGGGACGATGATATAATCTCCTTTAAAAATCTGCAAGGAGAATGGGTAGAAGCTGTTGAGCTCCGAACGGAAGATACCCTCTATCTTGTAAAAATAAGTAAATCCCTGGCCAATTTTATCTCCAATTTTGAGGAAAACATGGAAAGGGAACTCGAGGAAAAGCAGCCGGTGCTAGAGGAAGTGGACGCCAGCGAAATGGAGACGGAATCCCATTTTGAAGGAGAGGCCGAAGAAGAGGGCGATTTGGATACCGCTCTATAAGTACCGGTCTCGAATCCCATTTCTGTGGTGCTTTTGATGACCACATATTGCAAATCCCAGAACGCCAACATTCCAGGGTATGCCCCCAGCAATACCGCCAAGGGCAAAGGTATCCCTATCCAAATTCCCAAAAAGCGAGATGGTAGTATTCCGAACGGCCCGATATTGCCCAAGAATGCACTCCTTGGTCATGTTTTCCGTCCTGTAACCCATGGCGTACAAATCCTGATCAAATCCCGGTAGTTCCGTGCTATCCCCGCGCGAAAAACGCAAGGCCCTGTACTGAAAGACCCTTTCCGCATCAATGATATGCAAAAACACCTGGCCTACCGTCCATTTCCCAGGGGCGTAGGCATAGTGCCATTTATCATCCGGAACGGCTTCAATGAATTTAGGAAAATTTTGGAGCTGCCTTTCCAACATTCCCATAAGATCTACTTCGCCCAAAAGGCCTATATAGCCCTTATAAAGCAAATCGCCTTCCGGTAACTGTATTTCCGTGGTATTCATAATGACAAGGAACCTAGGCCCTAGCGTTGACTACAGTTCGTTGAAGATGGTGTGCATAAGGCGCTTTTTGTCATTAAAACTCTCTTCGAGGGAAATCATGGTCTCTGTCCGACTGATTCCCTCAATATCATCTATTCGAAAAATAATGTTCTTGGCATGCGTGGTATCCTTGGCCCGTATCTTACAGAAGATATTGAATTTCCCCGTTGTAATATGGGCAATGGTTACATTGGGAATCTGCTCCAAACGCTCTATGACAAATTTGGTCTGATGCGTTTTTTCCAAAAATATGCCTACGTAGGCAATGAAGGCGTACCCCAATTTCACGTAATCCAAAGTGAGGGAAGATCCCCGTATGATTCCAGCATCCTCCATTTTCTTAACGCGAACATGTACCGTACCTGCGGAAATCAATAATTTTTTGGAAATATCGGTACAAGGCGTACGGGTATTATCAATC
>JBCCZF010000464.1:0-3230 GCA_039188035.1 Bacteroidota bacterium
CGCCTATCGTTAAGGGCAAAACGGCGACAATGGAGGAAACCAAAAAAATAAAAAGATAGGGAGCAACGCCCAATTCAATATGGAGTGCCTGTAGAATAAGGAACACACTTACCACTTGGGCCAATTGCACTCCGGCGGAAAAGCCGAGGGATTTCCAGAAAACGGGCAGCACATAGGCAAAGAAACGCCGGTTTATTCCAAGGAAAACGAGTATCCCAAGGAGCATGGCCAGAGGAAATACCCACTGAAACCCATGAAAAACAGCAGGTTTTAACAAAAGGGCCAAGAGACAGGCATAAACGAACAGCAAGAGCAGGCCGCTTAATCGATCCAAGACGAGGACGGCCACTACCCGTTTGGTACAGACCTCAAAGTGCTTGTTTATCAAATACCCTTTGTAGGCATCCCCACCGATTCCCCCTGGCAAAAACAAGTTGTAGAACATACCCAGGAGGTACAGCTCAAAATTGACCTTTTGGGATAAAGGAACCCCAATTTGATGAAAGTATAAGTTGAGTCGGAGTGCAGCCAGGACTTTGGAAAGCACAAAAAAAAGCAGGGCTGGGAATAAATAAAAAGGTTGGGCCTTTTCCAGGATATCCCCCACCTGATCCAGGTTGATCTTGGTGACTACAAAATAGACCAGAAGGGCACTAATAATGAGCTTTAGCGCCGTAAGGGCCCTTTTACGTGTTTTGGCCACCAACGGATACTTTTTTAATTCGGTAAGGCCTTTTCTGTTGGGATTCGTAATAGGTGCGGATTAGGAGTTCCATAACAATGCCTATGGTAAAGAGTTGGATGCCCGCCAGGATAAACATCATCCCGAACATCAAGAGGGGACGATTGCCGATATCCTGTCCAAAACCAACTTTGACGATAAGGAGATAAATGTTGATGAAAAACCCCAAAATTACAAACAGTACCCCAATTATGCCAAAAAGGTGTATGGGCCGTTGGAAGTACTTGCGTATAAAGAGCAACAACATCATATCTGCCACCACTTTAAAGACCCGTTCCAAACCATATTTGGAAACTCCGGCATGCCGGGCATGGTGCTTTACGGGAACTTGTTTGATCTGTGCCCCCTCTAAGTGGGCCAGAAGGGTTATAAATCGATGCATTTCCCCATACAGGTTCAATTCTTTGGCAATGTCCCGGGTAAATACCTTTAAGGCACATCCATTGTCCTTAATATCTAATTTGGTAACCCGTCTCACCAAAAAGTTGGCGATTTTGGAGGGTATTTTCTTTACTAGGGAATCCTGTCTTTTTTGCCGGATACCGGTTACCACATCGTATCCCTCGCTGACGGCATAGTGCAACATCTGTGGAATATCACTAGGATCGTTCTGCAAGTCCCCGTCCATGGTAATAATATATTCCCCCTCCGCATAGTCGAGCCCGGCGGCCAGGGCAAGACTCTGGCCATAGTTTTTTTTGAGTTCGATAAGGTGCACTTTTTCGTCCTCCAACGATCGTATTGCCTCACGGGTACTGTCCTTGGAAAAGTCGTCCACATAGATAATCTGATAGTGGTAGCCTTCTAGGCTCTCATGGATTCTTTGTGTAAGGAGCCCCACATTATCCTCTTCGTTATATAGTGGAACAACAACGGAAAGCAGTTGCGAGGTAACAGGCTCCATGGATTTGGATTAGGATTGTTGGCAAAGGTATACTTTTATTCTGAATCCCTTAGGCGATTGGCCGTCCGGCCATCACTCTGGTCGAGTATAGGATTGAATGAGTTGGTCTGCGGCGGCAAAAGGGGATACTTTCCCTTGGATTACCCGGTCTATGGTCTTGGGTAGGAGGGAGGCTACCTTTTTATCCGAATAGAAGTTGGCTTTGATCTGATCGTTCATATGTTGTATAAGCCAATTTTTGTTCTGCCCTTGTCGGTTTTCCAAAAAATGCCCGGAGGCCTGTACCTTTTTCATGAATTTCTGGATAACCTCCCAAATCTCCAAAATACCTTCTTTCTCAATGGCGGAGCTGGTCAGTACTTTAGGTGTCCAACCATTCGCTTTCGGTGGAAAAAGGTGTATGGCCCTTGCAAATTCCCCTTTGGCCATCTGCGCCCTTTTTACATTATCCCCGTCTGCCTTATTGATGACTATGGCATCCGCCATTTCCATGATGCCTCTTTTCATACCCTGAAGTTCGTCCCCTGCACCGGCCAGTTTTAGCAAAAGGAAAAAATCCACCATGCCATGGACGGTAGTTTCGCTCTGGCCCACACCTACAGTTTCAATAAGGATAATATTATATCCGGCTGCCTCACAAAGGATGATGGTCTCTCGCGTTTTACGGGCCACCCCGCCTAGGGAGTCCCCGGATGGGGAGGGACGTATAAACGCGTTGGGATCATTTACCAGCTCTTCCATACGGGTCTTGTCCCCCAGAATACTGCCGCTACTTACGCTACTGGTAGGATCTACTGCCAAGACGGCCACTTGGTTTCCCAATTGGGTGAGTTCCTGGCCAAAGGCTTCAATAAATGTGCTCTTGCCCACTCCGGGAACCCCGGTAATCCCTAAACGTATAGTATCCTTTTTTTGGGTGAGGCACTGCTCCAAAATCTGATTGGATTTTTTAAGATGCTCCGGATGGGCACTTTCTACCAAGGTAATGGCGCGCGCCAATGCCGTTTTGTTGCCCCTGAAGATGCCTTGGACAAGTTCCATGGCCGAAGGAACGTTTTTCCTTCGCTCCTTAATCTTGGAAATACTTTTTACGGCCCTATGTTTACGCACACTCAAAGTTCCGGATTGATGGGGATTTTAATTAGGGTGCGATCCCAGGAAAGGGTCAGGTAAAGCGGGTCTCCTTGTTCAAAATCGATTAAAAAACGTTCCTGCGGTTTGGGAAGTGTCCTGACCGGTACCGTAATCTTTACGGCATCTTGGGCAGGATCATAAGCGGCCTTGGCCCCCTCCATGCTTAAGCTGACCCCCCAATCTGGAATTTCTGAGTTGAACATGACCGTCCATTGTTCTTTTCCGGGCCGTGTCCAAAGGGAATATGTACCTGCCGGCAAAGGCTTGTCCACAATATTTATTTCCGTGGTTGTACGGAAGGTAGTGGGCTCGTTGGCTCCTGTGCGCCAAACCACACCGTAGGGCTCCAATTCCCCGAAGATTACCCTTCCTTTTTTAAAGGGACTGCTGTATTCTACGGAAAGATCCAAGCCATCCTGGGTATAGGAGGCACTTTTTTGCGGACTGTGC
>JBCCZF010000465.1:0-3227 GCA_039188035.1 Bacteroidota bacterium
AACGCATATGGCAGTATCAAACAAATTCAAGCAGGGTTTCAAGGAAAAATACGGGCCATGGGCACTAATTACGGGAGCATCGTCCGGCATCGGCAAGGAGTTGGCCGCCCAATTGGCCGAAATGGGTTTGAACGTAATCCTGACCGGGAGAAGCGCCGACCGATTGCTGGAGGTATCGGAAACTCTAAAGAGTACTTTTGGCGTTTTATCCCGTACAATCCCTGCGGACCTATCCTCCGTATCCCAAGTAAGCGAGCTAAACGAACAAATTACGACGATGCCTATTGGGCTCTTTGTGGCCTCCGCCGGATTTGGAACTTCCGGGGATTTCCACAGGTCCGATCTTGACCAGGAGATAGCAATGCTATCCGTAAACAATTTGGCCCTAATGGTACAGACCCATCATTTTGCCCAAAAGTTCGCTAAGCAAAACAGGGGCGGGATTATCCTTATGAGTTCCATAGTGGGCTTCCAGGGCGCGCCCTATGCCGCCCATTATGCCGCATCCAAGGCGTTTGTACAGTCCTTGGCAGAAGGGCTTTACCACGAACTTAGACCTCACGGGGTGGATGTGCTCGCTGCGGCGCCCGGCCCCGTGAATAGTGGTTTTGCCCGTGTGGCCCATATGGAAATGGGCAACGCCTTGGAACCGTCCGATGTAAGCTTGCCCATTCTAAAGGCATTGGGCCAAAAAAACACCGTATTTCCCGGAAAACTCACTAAGACCCTTATGTTCGGGTTACGTACTGTACCCCGTTGGGGAAAGATACGCGTCATGAAAAGGGTAATGGCAGGAATGACCAAAAATCAAAGAAAGCATGCCCAATAATCAACTTGTACACGTTATACTTTTGTCGACGGACGCCTTGGTTTTATTGGGTCTTGTCCTTTTTCCTTCATTTGACGGACCCGAGGGCGATTTTCTAAAAAACGAATTTCTGGAATTGGAAGCCTATATCCCATATAGGGACCAAATACGTCCCGAAATATCCAAAGTTGATGTGGCCTGGCATGTGGACCATTCGCTGAGAACGATCAACGAAGTTTATAAGGCCATGTCCCAATCGAATCCCGAAGCATATCAGAGCCGTATCCATATTGGACGTTCCCTTTTAATACTGATGGACCGCATTCCCCGCGGGCGCGCGGAGGCCCCTGAAATTGTACGCCCTCCGGAAATCATCCATACGGACAGCTTACACCTAATGCTTGCCCTGGCCCAAGAGAATCTGGTTCGCTTGGATTCGCTTCCTGAAAAGGCTTTTTTTGAGCATCCGTACCTGGGGCAACTAAGGCGAAAAACGGCCAAAAGGTTTTTGGAAATACATACCAACCATCATCTTAAAATCATAGCGGATATTTTGGCCAAATAGGTTGTAGCAGGATTGCGTATCTTTAAGCAACCCATAATATGCAATCCAATGAAACAAATAACAACACTATTGCTGGTGGCAGGGCTAATCATCGCATCCTGCAAACCCAAAACGGAAAAGACAACGGATGCCAAGGGAGCACCTGAGGAACTTCCCGTTAAAGTGAAGGGCGAGGAAGTCACCTACGCTACGGATTCCACCAACCTTAAGGGATATATTGCGTACGACGCGAACCGTATGGCCAAACGCCCCGGTGTCCTAATCGTCCATGAATGGTGGGGACACAATGCGTATGTCCGGCAACGGGCGGATATGCTGGCAGAACTTGGCTACACGGCAATTGCAGTAGATATGTACGGTGATGGGAAACTGGCCGATCACCCCGATGATGCCGGAAAGTTTGCTACTAGCGTTATGACCAATCTGCCAGAGGCGACAGCGCGTTTTAATGCCGCCTTGCAGGTGTTAACGTCCCACTCGTCGGTGGATGGGGACAAAATTGCGGCCATTGGGTATTGTTTTGGTGGCAGTGTTGTGCTGACCATGGCCAATTCCGGTCAAGATTTGGATGCCGTGGCCGCATTTCATAGTGGGGTCCAACTCCCTGTAATGCCAAACGACAGACTAAAGGCCCAGGTTTTGGTGTGCAATGGCGCGGATGATCCCTTTATCAGTCCTGAATCCATTGAAGCCTTTACCACCAAAATGGACTCCATAGGTGCCCATTATGAGTACATCTCCTATCCCGGTGCCAAACACGGTTTTACCAGTAAGGAAGCGGATGCCAACGGTGAGAAATTTGGACTTCCCCTAGCGTATAATGCGGATGCCGACAAAAAATCTTGGGCAAGTTTGCAAAAACTGTTTGCACAAGCTTTTAACTAAAACCCGCACCGTAAACAAGTATTCGTGGTTACTCCTTCGTCAATCCCAGTTTGCCCAGGTTATAAAAGTAAAAATCCTTGTGGTCGTTCATGGCCACAAAAAGCCCGTTGGTGAACGTATCGTTCAAACGAACCGTAACCACATCACAGCCGTCCGTTGCCGTTGTACTAAGGTTTACGGCTTTCACAAAGGAATTGTCGGCACGGGCAAAGATATTGAATTCCCCCAACTGTTGATTGGAAACAATAAGATAGCCTTCATCATCGGGATAGGCGGCAATGGCGATACCTTCAATGTCCTCTAAAAAATATTCGCCGCCAAAACAGTCCAACTCCGCATTCCCAAGATCCGGTTCCGCATAGTATTTTCGGATGCAAACCCCTTCGTCCGAATAGTATATGTATCCCATGGCATCGTCCACGACAATGGCCTCTATTTCCTTTTGCCCACTGAACTGCCCAAACTTCCGCACCAACGCGGCACGAACCCTCGTACCATCCGAAGTGAACCGATATTGATAAAGGTAATTGTCCTTTGGACCCGTTTTGCGCCCAACAATGGCGTATATGGAGGAATCCCTGGGCGATTTGTACAGGCCAATGCCCATAGGCAATTTCCAATCCAATGTGTTTTCGTCCGTAAAAACCGGAAAACCGCCTCCGTCCAGAGGCTTCATGTCCGGTACGGAAAACAGGCGTATCCGCTGTTTTTCCCTTTCTGTAAAGGCTAAGATATCCACTGTAGTGGAATCGTTGAGGCGAAAACCGTATTCCACATCCACATTATTGGGCCGTTGTACATCCCGTATGGATTTTTCCTCAATGATCTCCCCCTCCAAGGTATAGGCATAGATGGCGCCATTGGTTTCTTTATCGGTGCCAAAAACGATGCTTTGGGCCGGATTCTCCCTATTGACCCAAATAGCGGGGTCATCGGTGTCGTTCGGGGCTTTTTCTGTGATAACATCCG
>JBCCZF010000466.1:0-3226 GCA_039188035.1 Bacteroidota bacterium
GCCAACCCTGTTCTTTTCAAAAAGCTTCTTCTTTCTAAAGTCATTGGGTAAATTGATCAATTTTAGGTTACTATTCTACTAAGGCCGTGTACCGGCCAAATATCGTCCATACCGTTCCCAAAATTCGTAGAGGTAACGTACCCCTTTTGGGAATTCCATTTCTCTGATGTGGTAGCCTATAATTCCAAGTCCGGAGGCCTCCCACAAATCGCCTACTATGGCCCTGTCCACGACACCCGGGCTAAAAATGTTCTCATACCATTTCCCAATTAAAATTGGGCCGATATGCTTGTCCATTTTCCCCAAACCTTTGTTGCATTCTTTATCCGTAGCCCTTTTATGAACAAAGAATACGGTTTGGGCAAGGAAAAAAGCGACCGCCCCCATTTTTGATCTAATTCTAAATGAGAACTACTATAAAACCGCATTGTATCGGGCAGTCCGGAAATTACCTTGGGCCTAGCCCGTAAAGAATATTCAGAACCTAAAATAGCACTATATGGCGATATAAGGTACATTCTAATCTTAAAATGTAACTATTCACTCGATTCAAAACCCGAAATAGAGCCTATTTAAACTTGGCCATGGCAATGCGTAAAATTGCGGATAGCGGTATCGGTCTTTGCACGGCTTTGGTTTTGGCGTTGTCATTGATTGGTAATCACTTTTGGTGGTTGCCGTGATTCCAATACCTGCCCTTTTTCCTTTAACTTCCTCGCCAATGTCCCGTATTGAATATCCTGAACGGCCGTACCACGGTCTATAGCCATGGCCGCTGCAACCGCTGCGGACTGTCCTAAAATCATAAATACGGGTTCCATACGAATGGAACCAAAGGCGATATGGCTGGAGGATACACATACGGGTACCAAAAGATTGGTACACTCCTCCTTTTTGGGAACCAGGGAACCATAGGCTATGGCATAAGGCCCTTTTGTACTTACCCCAATATCCCCTTCGTTCTGAACAAATCCATCCTCTTTTAGGTAACGTTGTACGTTATGCGAATCCATGGTATAAGAGCCCATCCCCACGGAATTTGGGGTGGTCCGTTTTTTTAGAAGTTCGTTCTCTGTCATTACAAATTCCCCTACCATCCGCCTGGCCTCCCTCACATAAATTTGATGGGGCCAATGACCATTATCCGTAAATTCGTCCTTGGCCAATCCCCATTGCTGCATTTTGGAACGGATATCCCCCGGCACCCTGGGATCATTGGCTACAAACCATAAAAGGCCTTTTTGATACCGCTCATGTTCCGCAATAATTTCTTTTCTGCGTTCGTATGAGGCTTCGGGATAGTCGTAGTTCATTCCAATGTTATCACTGCTAAAGGGGCCGTGATTATTGGTATCCGTTTTATGATTCGGAATTGCATCAAATTTATTGAACCATTCGTTCCAGCCCGAATCCAAAACACGTCCTAGAAGTTCATATTGTATGGGATCGTAGCCCTCAGGTTTGGAAAAGGGTACCCGGTTGAGGATATGATCGGTCATACAGGTACGGAAGCAATACGCCTGTATTTTTTGATCCCCGCTATGCTTTTCCCCAGGATATTCCCCGGATACCCTGGGCAGGAGCCCGCTGGACGGATTCCCCGGTACCACATAGGGGGAAATATCCGACTTGAACCAGTGCCCGTGGTGCAAAACACCGGTCTGTACCCCGTTCCATTCTTCCCCATAGACATCTGCAGCCTCACGGCCCACGTGGTAGCTAACCCCGGCGGCAGCCATTAAGTCGCCCTCATACGTAGTGTCCAGAAACACTTTTCCGGAATAGGTTTTTCCGTCCAAGGTGGTAATGGACACCATTTTACCCTGATCCATCTCTACCCCGTTTTCACGATCTAACCATTGATCCCTCTCCACACGAATACCGTATTCCTTCACCAGATCCTCAAAAACCTTTTCGGCCACATGGGGTTCAAAGATCCACATGGTCCGGTTTTCGCCATCTATGGCCGGGGTCCCTTGCCCTTTATTGCCATACTCCTCCTTGGGTTGCCAGTTCCAGGCTTCTGGGGAATTGTAATGCTGCCATACGCGGTGATAAAATTCACGGGCGAGTCCGCCAATTACACTTTTATCACCAGTATCTCTGAAGCCAACACCCCCGGAAGACAATCCTCCTAAATGCATATCCGGGGAAACTACAATAACAGACTTCCCAGATTCTTTGGCCTCCACTGCGGCAATAATAGCCGCCGAGGTACCGCCATAAATAATAATATCAGCGGTATTGGAATCTGTAAGGGTTTCGGTTCTTGGTTTGCAGTTCCACAAAAGCAGAACCCCTATTAAAAGAAAGATCGACAGCTCAATTACGTTTACCCTCTTGTTTTTCACACGTTTAAACTTAACCAACAAATTGTTTCTAAACATTTCCCTTTGTTGATGTATTTATCTTGCCCTAAAAATCCCACTATGTGGGGGTTTCAGACTTTGGTAATTATCCAAAAATAAATTATTCGGTGGAAAACTTTTCTATATCTACCTGTCCTATTCAAAAGCCCTATATACGGACATCATAATTCTCAGAAGTCCAACTTAGCGACTTTTAAGGGTGTGTTTGCATTTTTCAAGAGGTTTTCCAGGACGGTGGGATCTGTGTTTGAATAAAACCAATGCTTTCCTGTACTCCTTTGGACATTTGATAAATTGCGCTTTTCCAAAAGGGTCTTGGTCTGGCGGGCCACGGCCTGCCCGGAATCGATAATTTTGATATTTGCAGGAAGGATTTCCCGAATTACGGGAATAAGATACGGGTAATGGCTGCAGCCCAAGACCAAATGGTCCATGCCCCGTTCCGCCATAGGGACAAGGTATTTTTTAAGCAATTCCCTTGTTTCCGTTGATGCGATATGACCGTTTTCTATTAGAGGCACCAAACCGGTTCCTTCCCTTTCTACAATATGGATGTGGCTGGCGTGGTCTTCGGAAGTCTTATGGAACAGCGTGCTGGCCAAGGTTCCCTTGGTCGCCAAAACCCCTACTGTGCCGGATCGTGACCCCAATGCGGCCGGCTTAATGGCCGGCTCTATGCCTACGAAGGGAACAGAATAGTTCTCCCGTAAATACGTAATGGCATTGGTGGTAGCCGTATTGCAGGCCACCACAATGAGCTTACATCCCCTTTGGAGCAAAAACTCGGTATTCTTTATGCTCAGCTGGAGGATTCTTTCCTTGGGCTTTTCGCCGTAGGGCGCATTTTTGCTGTCCGC
>JBCCZF010000467.1:0-3214 GCA_039188035.1 Bacteroidota bacterium
ATGGCGATTTTAAGATTTTCGGAATTTCTCCGGTGGCGCAATTTATCGTTAAGGACGGCAAGGCGGAGATACACCCCATAGCCGGAACCTTTAAACGTACCGGAAACGATGAACAGGATGCCGAACTGGCCAAAAAACTGGTACAGGACGATAAGGAGAACAGCGAACATGTAATGCTGGTAGACCTGGCCCGGAACGATTTAAGCAGGAACGGCAATACGGTAAGTGTGGAAAACTATCGGGAAGTGCAGTACTTCTCCCATGTAATCCACCTGGTCTCCAAGGTCACGGGACAAAAGAAAAAGGATATCCCCACCATGAAGGTGGTGGCAGATACCTTCCCTGCCGGAACCCTGAGCGGAGCGCCCAAACACAGGGCTATGCAACTCATTGAACAATATGAAAAAACAGGAAGGGGCTACTATGGCGGGGCCATCGGTTTCATGGATTTTGAGGGTAACTTTAACCACGCCATTATGATACGTACTTTTTTGAGCAAAAACCACCAACTCCATTTTCAGGCCGGTGCCGGATTGGTGGCGGCTTCGGATCCCGATACCGAATTGCAGGAAACCTATAACAAACTGGGTGCCTTGAACAAGGCTTTGGAAATAGCCGAGGGGATATAGGATCCCTTAAGGGGACTACGTACCATGGCTTATCACGTATTTTGAGACAACTATGAACAACGATATAAAAACACATATACCCCACACTTCCAACGGAAAGCGGGCTTCCGTCCTGGTCATAGACAATTATGATAGTTTCACCTATAACCTGGTACACTATCTGGAGGATTTGGATTGCGAGGTTACGGTAAAACGAAATGATCAGTTAACCCTGGAGGAAGTAGATGCCTTTGACAAAATAGTGCTCTCCCCTGGCCCCGGAATTCCGGATGAAGCGGGCCTGCTAAAGGAGATTATTAAGGTTTATGCCCCCAACAAGCCCATTTTTGGGGTTTGCCTGGGGCTGCAGGCCATTGGGGAGGTTTTTGGGGGATCCTTGCAAAATTTAGACCAGGTATACCATGGGGTGGCCACCCCAATAGAAATTGTAAAGGAGGATATCCTTTTTAAACATATGCCCAAGACCATTGAGGTGGGGCGCTATCATTCCTGGGTGGTGAATCCCGACCTGCCGGATAGCCTGGAAGCCACCTCCTTGGACACCAATGGGCAGATCATGTCCCTGCGGCATACAAGCTTGGACGTTTGTGCCGTGCAATTTCACCCAGAGTCCGTGCTCACCCCACAGGGCAAACAAATTTTAAGGAATTGGCTGGAGGCTACTCCCGAACTCCCGCAAGAAAAGCAAGAAAGTAACACCAAAGAAGGGGAACGGTAAAACGTACCAGACCGTTTTTAACCAGTACGAAAACGTTAAAATCAAATTAAGAAAAAAATCCTCCTCCTTTGGGGGAGTTAGAGGCGGCTTATGAAAGACATCTTAAACAAACTCATCAACCATGACATTCTCTCCAAGGCGGATGCAAAAATGGTACTGGTAAATATGGCCAAGGGCGAGTACAATACCAGTCAAATAGCCGCATTCCTTACCGTATATATGATGCGAAGTATTACCATCGCGGAACTGGAAGGCTTTCGGGATGCCCTTCTGGAGCTCTGTCTGGCCGTTGACCTGGAGGAGTACAACCCCATAGATCTGTGCGGTACAGGGGGTGATGGCAAGGATACCTTTAACATTAGTACCCTAGCCTCCTTTGTTACCGCAGGGGCGGGCGTAAAAGTGACCAAACACGGGAATTATGGCGTATCCTCCAAATGTGGGAGCAGCAACGTTATGGAGTTTCTAGGGATACAATTCAGCAACGAAAAGGATTTTTTAGAGCGATGCATCGATACCGCTGGAATCTGTGTACTCCACGCCCCCCTATTCCATCCGGCCATGAAAAACGTGGCCCCCATCCGAAGGGAACTTGCGGTAAAAACGTTCTTTAATATGCTGGGGCCCATGGTAAATCCGGCCTTCCCGAAAAATCAGATGGTGGGGGTCTTTAATCTGGAACTGGCCCGTATGTATGGCTATCTGTATCAAAACACGGATAAAAACTTTACTGTGCTTCACGCCCTCGATGGCTACGATGAGATTTCATTGACCGGAGATACCAAGACCATCTCCCGGGGAACGGAGGGTATGCTACGGCCCGAGGATTTTGGGGTAAAAGCCATTCGCGCCGATCAGATTGCCGGCGGGGAAAGCATCGAAGCATCCGCCCAGATATTTATGGATATCCTGCAAGGCAAGGGCACGGAGGCCCAGAACCATGTGGTCTGCGCCAATGCGGGGATAGCCATTGCTACGGTAGAAAATAGTACCCCCGAGCAAGGTTTTGCCAAGGCATACGATTCCCTAATGGGCGGGAAAGGATTGGAGGCACTTCGAAAGTTACAGGAACTCAGTAAGGCCTAATTCAAGATCAATGAACATTCTAGATAAAATAGTAGCCGACAAGCGCAAGGAAGTCGCCCTAAAAAAAGAACTGATACCCCTTTCCCAATGGGAACGTTCCGTGCTTTTTGAACGGAATGGCCCTTCTTTGGCAACGGCACTGCGTGAAAGTGCTGGGGGCATCATTGCGGAACACAAACGCCGTTCCCCGTCCAAGCAGGTTATCAATCAAAATACCAATGTTGCTCAGATAGCCAAAGGGTATCAGGAGGCCGGGGTCTGTGGCATGAGCGTTCTAACGGATATCAAATATTTTGGGGGTTCCCTGGAGGATCTGCTCTTGGCCCGTGCCGCCGTGGATATGCCCTTGCTCCGAAAAGAGTTTATAATCGATACCTATCAGGTCGTTGAAGCAAAAGCCCATGGGGCGGACGTTATTTTGCTGATTGCCGCCGTTTTATCTAGGGAGGAAATCAAAACCCTTTCCGAACTTGCAAAACAGATTGGATTGGATGTACTTCTTGAAGTACACAATGAAGCGGAACTGCATAAATCCCTAATGCCAAGTTTGGATATGCTTGGCGTAAACAATAGAAATCTGAAAACTTTTGAGGTGAGCTTGGAGACAAGCAAATCCCTCGCCCAAAAAATTCCGGACAATTTTGTCAAGGTTTCGGAAAGCGGCATCAGCAATGTCCAGGCCATACAAGATCTGCGATCGTATGGGTATCAAGGCTTTCTGATCGGGGAGAATTTTATGAAGACGGAACATCCGGGGAAAAGTGCAAAATAATCGAGTAGG
>JBCCZF010000468.1:0-3213 GCA_039188035.1 Bacteroidota bacterium
CCGTACTCCAAGTTTCGCATTTGGGGATCGGCCACTTCGTTTTCGGTAATCTTGAACCACAATACATAAAGGAAGGTAAAATGGGCAATGGTCAGTAAGGGAAAAATGTAGTTGTCCGGTTTTAAAAAGTAAAACTGGTTGGAGTATAATCCATAAAAACTGGAAATTCCTAATAAAGCAAGAACAAAGGCCGAAAGATAAATCGATCTTTTCCAAGAAAAAAAACGGAGTATTTGCGTCATATCATTCAAAATTCGGCATCGATACCATTCATTCTACGCATTAAAACGTAGGGCTCAAATGGATTATTTGATATTTTCGACGAATCGCGCTTAATGTTGTGAACCCTTGAAAAACTGTGGTTTGTTGTGGTATTCCTGGATTATCCTTGTGCAATTGGGCGTATGCTCCAGATTCCCAATAACAGGAACTTCTTACACGACGATGAAATAAAGGTAATAGTTCCTTTTTCTAAAAGGACTTAAAATTGTCAAAAAGATGAAAGAAAATACTTTTGAGTACCTCCTTGGATTACAGTATCTGGGTTTCCGGTATAGTGGTTGGCAAAAACAACCGGGCCAACGAACGGTTGAGTCCATGTTGCGAAAAACCCTAAAGTTTGTACGCCCGAAGGAACGCTTTAAGGTATTGGCTTCCGGGCGTACGGACGCCAAGGTATCCGCCCTGGGGGCTACCTGTTCCCTAATCAGCGAAAAGGCGATTCGGGATTTGGAAATGTTTATGGCTGAACTGAACCGGAACTTGCCCCCGGATATTCGGGCATTGCACATGATGCCATGTCCACCTGATTTTAATATTATCCAAAGTGCCATAGGCAAGGAATATGTTTACCTATTTGCTTTTGGGGCGAAGTCCCATCCGTTTTGTGCCCCCTTTATGGCCAACTTTATAAAAGACCTGGATATCGAAAAAATGAAACTAGGTGCCGGGCTTTTTATGGGAACGCACAATTTTTCGGCATACACGGCCCGTTTGCAGGACAATACCAAGACCACGCGTACCGTAACCTATTCAGAGATCAAAAGCAATACGTTGTTTACCGCCAACTTCTTTCCCAAAGAGAGTTATATGTTTTGTGTAAAAGGCCCCGGATTTATACGGTATCAGATACGGATGATGATGGGGGCCTTGGTCCAATTGGGGAGTGGGGAAATGGATTTGGGCCAAATAGCGGATTCGCTTAAAACCGGTTCAAAAACCCCACTGACGTATGTGGCCCCAGGATCGGGCCTTATGCTAAAACAAGTGGATTTTAAAGGGGACAGCTAGACGATCTGCAAAATCAAAGATTCGCCTGGGGTGGCCCATAAAGGTAAGCTTTACCCATCAAAAAGATTTGAGGAAAGATAGCGATCCCCACGATCGCAGATAATGGAAACAATAGTCCCCTTTTCCAACTGTGTCGCAAGCCTTACGGCTACCGTGGTGGCCCCACCACTGCTCATCCCGGAAAAAATACCTTCTTCCCTGGCCAAACGTTTGGCCATGGCGGTAGCCTCTTCCGTACTTACCTCCATGATCGTATCCACTTTGGAGGGATTGAATATTTTTGGGAGATACTCCTGGGGCCATTTGCGTATCCCTGGAATACTACTGTTTTCCTTGGGTTGCACTCCAACAATTTCAACGGAATCGTTCTGTTCCTTTAAAAAAGTAGAGGTGCCCATGATTGTTCCAGTGGTACCCATAGCCGAAACAAAATGGGTAATTTCTCCCTGGGTATCCCGCCAAATCTCAGGGCCTGTGGTCTTGTAATGGGCCTTCCAGTTATTGTCATTGGCAAATTGGTTCACCATAGTAAAACCATGGTCCTTTACCTTGGCCTCGGCATAGTCCCGGGCGCCTTCTATCCCAACATCCGCTGGGGTAAGGGTAACCTTGGCCCCATAGGCGCGCATGGTCTGGACGCGTTCCTTCGTAGAATTCTCCGGCATCACCAGTTCAATGTCCAGGCCGTATATCCCTGCGATCATGGCCAGGGCTATGCCTGTATTGCCACTGGTGGCTTCGATCAACGGGGTAGTACTATCAAAAGTGCCCTTTTCCAGGCCACTTTTTATCATGTTATAGGCCGCCCTATCCTTGACACTTCCTCCAGGATTATGTCCTTCCAGCTTAAAAAAAAGGGTAACATTGGGATTGGTATTCAAAAAGCGGGATTTTACCAAAGGGGTGTTCCCAATAAGATCCAGGATATTATGGGGCATGGGTCGCGGTTTTAATCTTTATTTCGGGGGTGTGGAAAACCGTGGAGTACGGGGGAATGGAAGACGTAAGCCAAGCATTGCCTCCAATTACGCTATGCGCCCCGATTACGGTTTCCCCGCCGAGAATGGTGGCATTCGCATATAGGGTAACATGGTTCTCTATAGTGGGATGCCGTTTTGTGTTTTCCAATTTTTTGGTCACGTACAGTGCCCCCAGGGTAACTCCCTGGTAGATTTTTACATGGTCCTTGATAATGGCGGTCTCCCCAATCACTACCCCGGTGGCATGGTCAATAAAAAAGGATTTCCCGATTTGGGCTCCCGGGTTGATGTCCACCCCCGTTTTCCTGTGGGCGTATTCCGTCATTAGCCGGGGTACCAGGGGAAAACCGTTTTGATATAGTTCGTGTGCCAACCGATAAATGGCGATGGCATAAAAACCGGGATAGGCCATATATACCTCCTCAATGGAAAGGGAGGCGGGATCACAACTTACTATGGCCTCGGCATCCAGGTTAAGTAGCTCCAGGATATCCGGTAATTTGCTAACATAGCTGTCCCAGAGAGCTTTGCAGGGGGTATCGGCCTGTTGGCAGGCCAAATCGATCAGGGTGTCAAATTCCTTTTCCAACAACACCAGGTTTTCTGCCACCGGGGTGTCGATATCAAAAAGGGTATAAAAAAGATGATCGGTAAAGGCCTCTACTTTTTCCTTTAAGGCATATCTAAGGTTGGGGTGTTTCTTGTGGCGGTTTATTTGTTCAATAATGGGTTTATAATCCATAAGCATCGGGTTGTATGGAACCCAAGATAGGTTCACGGTCAAAATTAACCAATATTTCCAACCGGGATAGTCTTAATATGGTTAACTTTAGCTTAAAGAAGTGAGGGGTAATTGCCCAAAAAGCAAAATATAAAATAGCAATCTCATAGGAGTGGAGATTTAAATCGATGGTAAAATCCATGGCACAAATTCGCATTCAAA
>JBCCZF010000469.1:0-3203 GCA_039188035.1 Bacteroidota bacterium
CCATGAAAAATCCGAAAGTGGCCTTTACCAATCCGGAGGATATCGCTACCGGGGAATATGGGGATGCAGATTTTGAGGACGAATGGTTCTGGGCCAATGCGGAATTATTGATCGCCACAGGGGATTCCTCCTATTTAAATCGACTACAGGAAAAAAAGCTGGATTTTGAATTTAAGCCGGGCGAAAGTTGGACGGGTTTTATGCGCTTTCTGGGGATGTTTTCGCTTTTGGAAAACAAGTCCTCCATTCCTGAAGGGTTGTATAAAACCTTGCGAAAAGGGATTTTAAAGGAGGCGGATAGGTTGGTAGCAAAGGCCCAAACATCGAACTACTTCCTCGTTATCGATGATTTTCATTGGGGGTCCAATAGCGATGTGCTCAATGCCGCAATGATTATGGCCATGGCCTATCGTCTTGAAAAAAAGAAGGAATACCTGGTGGGGGTACAGCAAGCGATGGATTATGTGTTGGGGGCCAATGCTCTTGGGGTGAGTTTTGTGACGGGATTTGGGGATAGTACCCCCATGCACATCCACCACAGGCAAAGTGCCGCAGATGGCGTTCCGGAACCCGTGCCGGGGCTGCTTTCGGGTGGCCCCAACAGCCGCTTGCAGGATGTGGCCGGGGGTACGGTCTATCCCGAAAATGTAAAGCCGATGAAAGCATGGGTGGATCAGGAACCCAGCTACGCCAGTAACGAAATCTGCCTGAATTGGAACGCTCCCCTGACCTATGTGCTGGGGTTTTTGGAGCAGGAATCAAAGTAAACAAAAACGACGCAAGACGAGTTCACTAAAAACCACTATGAGAAACATGAAACTCCTGAAATACATTCTCGGACTTGGCCTATGTTTTATGATAGGCATGGCAAAAGCCGACCCAACAAAGCCCCTGAAGAAAAAACCGCGCAATGTGATCTTTATCCTTACCGATGACCACAGATACGATTATATGGGTTTTACGGGCAAGGTACCCTGGTTGGAAACCCCCAATATGGATAAATTGGCCGAGGACGGCGCGTATTTTGCCAATGCCTTTGTGACCACCTCCTTGTGTTCCCCCAGTCGGGCCTCCATCCTTACCGGCCAGTTTTCCCATAACCATACCATTGTGGATAACAATGCCCCGGATCCGGGAAACCTTACCTTCTTTCCCCAATACCTGCAAAAAGCGGGCTACCAGACCGGTTTTTTCGGGAAATGGCATATGGGCGATCATGGTGATGAACCGCAACCGGGATTTTCCCATTGGGAGAGTTTTCCGGGGCAAGGAGTCTATTACAACCCCACCTTGAACATCAATGGCAAAAGAGTCACCTATTCTGATTCCACCTACATCACCGATCTCTTGACCGAACATGCCGTGGACTGGATGGAAAACCGCGACCGAAAAAAACCATTTTTTCTATACCTCTCCCATAAAGCGGTACATGCGGCCTTTAAACCGGCACGCCGACATAAGGGAAGGTACAAGGGGAAACGAATCACCCTGCCCACTACCTATGATCAGACAAAGACTGGCGAATACCGCAAACTAAAATGGCCACAATGGGTGGCCGATCAGCGGATCAGCTGGCATGGGGTAGATTATATGTACCATGACAACACGGACATGCACGAACTGGTGGTGGACTATTGCGAGACGCTCTTGGGTGTGGATGAAAGTATAGGCAGTGTTATGGACTTTTTAAAAAAGGAGGGTTTGGACGAATCTACCTTGGTCATTTATATGGGGGACAATGGCTTTAGCTGGGGGGAGCACGGGTTGATCGACAAACGCCACTTTTATGAAGAATCCGTAAAGGTGCCGCTATTGGTGCGCTGCCCGGAACTCTTCCAAGGGCCAAAAAGACCCCCGGAAATGGTACAGAACATTGACATTGCCCCCACCGTATTTGAGGTGGCCGGGGTAAAGAAACCCGAATATATGCCCGGCGTTTCCTTTATGCCCATCCCCACTGGAGCCCCTGGGGCCGTGGCACGAAAAGAGATTTTCTACGAGTATTTTTGGGAGTACGACTTTCCCATGACCCCTACCGTATTTGGAATGCGGACGGATAAGTACAAATACATAAAATACCACGGGCTTTGGGACGGGAACGAATTGTACGATTTGGAGAACGACCCGGACGAGATGTACAACCTTATCGCCGATCCAGACAAACAGGAAATTGTGGAGTCCATGGCCCATGCCATCTACGATTGGTTGGAAGCCACCAACGGCATGAACATTCCTTTAAAGCGCACGGTAAAATATCGCTATGGGGATTTTAAGCGGGAGGGGCAGTACTAATTTCCTAAGCGGTATTGATTGGAAGTAAAACAGTCTTTTAGCGTGAATAAAGCTTATCTATTATTCACGTTCTTTTAGGCTTTGCCAAACGAAAATGGTAGTATAACCTGCAAGGTGTGATTTCGTATTGCGACACCCTAAAAACCAACTATCCCAGTAGTGAACAAAAAATGACACTATCCAAAACCCATTAAAAAACATGAAAACAACAACGTTTCTTACCTTTGTTGGCGATCAATGCGGAAAGGCAGAAGAAGCCGTGAATTTTTACGTTTCGATTTTTCCGAATTCTGAAATTAAGACCTTAAAAAAGTATTCAGAAGGAGAGTCGGGCGGTACACCGGATCTCATTAAATATGGCGTTTTCATTGTAAATGGAACGCATTACATGGTATCCGAGAGTAATTATGATCATGCTTGGTCATTTACGCCGGCGGTTTCAATTTTGATAAGTGATTCTTCAGATGACTTGATACAAAATCTTTTTAAAGAACTCTCCTCAAATGGAGGTCGGATAATGGTTCCCCTTGCCAATTATGAGGGCGAAGGGGATTATGGCTTTGGTGAAAAATTCGGATGGTGCGAGGATAAATATGGTATATCGTGGCAGTTTGTGGTTACGGAATAGGTCGATTGAAGCTCCATAGATTTACAAAAACTACAGCGAACTCGGGTGACGGTTCCGCCAGAGTTGGATATAGGCACAAATGCCCAATGTTTAGAAAGAGTTTTTTAGGGAAGTCCGGATATGACCTTAATTAAAAATAGATTTCATCCCTGACGTTTTACGCGACTTACTTTCCTACACCGCAGCACAATCCGCTTCCCATGCCTATCCGTGGTAAAAAAGAGGTAGTCGTCTCCGCCATCGGCCAGGCGGAGGCGTTTTCTTAGGGCGGCCACGGTCTCCC
>JBCCZF010000470.1:0-3201 GCA_039188035.1 Bacteroidota bacterium
GGCGGCCACGGTCTCCGGAAAATTGCGGACGGCCACATTCGCCTTTTCCAATCCCAGGGCTTTGGTAATTCGTTTGGAATAGGGGAGGGTTTGTACAATTTGAAACTGTCTCCCGGGAAAAGGTAATAGCTGGTCCGAGGTGTACAAATGGGTATGGACATGGAGTTTATGAACCCCATGACGAGACGTAACTAGATCAAAAGCCCCTGATTTCAGAATAGCGGCATTGGGTTCGTATAAATAGGCTTTGGGTTCTGAAAAATCCGTTTTTAGGAGGGTGAGCTCAGTTTGGGAAAAATCGAATTGTTCCACTTCCGTTTTTCCGTAATTCCTGGTTTTTATCTGGATAGCTCCGCTAAAGTTGGCCTCCAGGACCCATAGCAGTTCCTTTACCTCGTTGTGAACGGCCACAATATGGATTTCCTTTATACCCTGGAGTTCACGAGTTCCCGCGCTAATATCCAACAGCGGGGAGGTCTTTAGCAAAATACGATCGGCCTTGGAAAAAAGGAAATCCAGATGCTGGGGGACATTCGGTTCGCAATCGGCCAAAAGAAAAACCCGGTTGTGGCGGTTATCCCGGCGGGAGGGATCCACATAGATCCAATCAAAAAGTTGGGTAGTTCGTCGTAGGAAGGCCAACCCGTCTTCCACATGGGGGGTTATGGGACCACCTAGGACTTTAAAATTGTGTTGTGCAATTCCGGACAGTTCTTGCTGCCATTCGCAATGGTGTACCTCTTGTATTGCTTTGGAAAAAAAGTAACTGTCCACCCCAAAGCCCCCGGTCAGGTCCGCCAGGGAACCACCGCTGACGAGGGAAGCCTTGTACTGCGCCGTGCGTTCGGAAGAGGATTGTTCCAGGTTTTGTTTGGGCGGATAGTAAATGCCCGCCGTCCCGAACCAGGTGGGAAGTTTGGTCTTGGCCTTGTTTTTGGAAACGATCTGCTGTGCCAGGGCTTTGTTGGATATCCCATCAAAAGGGGGTTTTCCAAGTAAGAGCGATGGAATGTCCGTTTTTAGGTTCTGGGAAATGAACTCCTGGACTTCCGGGTGTAAGAGTGCAGGGTTCAAGACCGATCACAGATTTCGGGTCAGGGACTTCACCAGCTTATTGTCCGCCAGGAATTCCTTGAGGATGACCTTTATGGAGGTATACCCAGGTACGGCCACCACCATGCCCATGACCCCAAAGAGCAGCCCTCCAATGATGATGACCAGGAAAATCTCCAAGGGATGGGATTTTACCCTATTTGAAAAAATAACGGGTTGGGAGAAGAAATTGTCCACCAGCTGGCCAATAATCAACCCCAGGAGTACATAACCCGCCTTGGGAAGGATAACGGTACTGAAATCCATACCCAGGAAACTGGTCATGGTAAGGGTAACCATAATGACCCCGCCAATAATGGGCCCTATATAGGGAATAATGTTAAAGAGGGCGCAGAGGAAGGCGATAACGACCGCATTTTCCACTCCAACAATCAAAAGGGTAATGGTATAAATGGCAAACAATACGGTAAGTTGCAATAAGATACCCACAAAATAGCGGGAAAGCAGATTGTTTATTTTCGAAATGGATTTTACGGTTCCTCCTTCCTTGTTCCTGGGGACAAAGGCCAAAATGCCATTCTGCAAAAGTTTGCTGTCCTTTAGGAAGAAAAAGGAGATGAACAGCACCGAAAAAAGGCCTATGCCAAAGGAACTTAGTGCCCCCAGTAGGGAGTTTAAAAAATTGGGAATGAAGCCCACATCCCAGTTTTTTACAATATTTTTTTCAATCCCACCTTCTTGGATTATTCCGGTTACCTCCGAGGTGGATATACCAAAATACTGGGTGATTTCAGTAAATAGCGTATTCAGGTTGGTGCGTAGCTGATCGATATCCAATAGGGATAAATTCTTTCCTTGTTCCGTAATCAGAGGAATGAACAATGCGATTATGCCCGTAAGTAACCCGATCATGACCACCATGGCGAGGATAACGGCCAGGGTATTGGGAAACTTTAACTTGGATCTTAGGAATAGTACAATAGGCCGACCGATCAAGGCGATTACCGCCGCAAAGGCCAGGTACGCCAAAACGGATTGTATTTTGTAGAGGAAAAATAGCAGCAGCACAATGCCGGTGATGATTCCTACTGCCTTAAGGATGCCTTGTGAAATGGTGTTTGCCGTCATTTTTAGTGTGTTAATCGGGGTTTTAGGGGACGCCTCCAGTTCCTCAGGAGACGGTCATTCAGTTTTTAAATGCATAGGAAATGATGTTTGCCCCCATTTGCAACGCTTTAAGACGCACCTCCTCGGGGTCGTTATGCACAGTGGGATCTTCCCAACCATCACCCAGGTCGCTTTCATAGGTGAATAGAAGGATCAATCGATTTTCGTTGAAAATACCAAAGGCCTGGGGTCGCTTACCATCGTGCTCATGTATCTTGGGCAGTCCATCCGGGAAGGCGTATTGCAGATCAAAAATGGGATGGTCTCTTCCAAGTTCCTCCAATTTTCGGTCGGGAAAGACCTTGGCGAGTTCCTTCCTCAAGTAGGGTTCCATACCGTAGTTATCATCGATATGTAAAAAACCTCCCGACAACAGATACGTTCGTAGATTTTCACTTTCCGCATCCGAAAAGACAACGTTACCATGTCCCGTCATATGAAGAAAGGGATATTGGAAAATGGCATTGCTGCCCACCTCCACCGTTTTTGGTTTTTCGTTGATTACGGCATTCAGGTTGGCATTGCAAAATCGTATAAGATTGGGGAGGGCCGTAGGGTTGGCATACCAGTCGCCCCCTCCATTATATTTGAGGATAGCAATATCCTGCGCGGCAATCCGAACCGAAAGCAACAATAGGGTGCAAAAAAGGACCGTAAGGACTTTCATGGTTTTTCGAACTAATCGTTGATTTTCAAATGTAAGCATATTCCATGTTCAAAAAAATTGTTGCTCCCATAGTAGTTTTAAGCAGTATATTGTTTTTAGCCTTTACCCAAATGGATGCCTCTAAAAAACAAAAGACCAAAGCCCCGAAAAACGTATCGGAATCCTACGCTCCCGTTGTGGTTCTAGAGCTTTTTACCTCCCAAGGCTGTTCCAGTTGCCCGCCTGCTGATCGTGTACTGGAAGAGATAGGTAAAAAGGCTGAGAAGAATGGACAACCTGTATACACCCTTTCCTTTCACGTAGATTATTGGAAC
>JBCCZF010000471.1:0-3200 GCA_039188035.1 Bacteroidota bacterium
AAACGGTTGCCACTGAACAAATTGAGAACTATTTGAGTGAAAAGACCCATAAAGACCTTTCCGCATTTTTTGACCAATACCTACGTACGACCGAAATCCCGATATTGGAATATAAGATCAGGCATGACACCATAACCTATAGATACACGAATATCGTTCCCGATTTTGATATGCCCATACGGATTTTTATAGGGGATAAAACCCATTGGCTTTTTCCAAATAGGGAACGGAAAACCGAAAAAATAGCCGGCCTGGATGAGAATTTTGAGGTAGACCGGAATTTTTATATCAAATCGATACAGGTGGATTAGAATCCATCGACTGTGTGGAGGAGACCTATCACGTTTTGGCAACTTACAGCCCGTCCCTACTCCAAGGCTTCCTCCTTGGTCTTGGATAAGGCTATGGAAGCTTTCCCCGTAAGGGGCATGGCATTGCCAGATCCGCTATCCGTATAGCTGGCTTTCAGTATTAGTACCTCGTCCTCCTCCGCCGGCTTTGGAATTACGGTTCCCGACATGGGTAAGGATTTTTTTTTGTTTCCGGTCTGGGCCAAGGAAAAAATGTATTCTACAATTTGACGGGATTCATTTGGGGTCAAATTGGGGTGGGCAGGCATCATCACTTCGCCCCAAACACCACCACCTCCGGTTATGATTTTCCGCTGTAGATATGCTTTTGACCTGCGGACCTTGACATATTTTTCGCCTACTTGGGTATAACTGGGCCCTATGGAGGCTCCGGCCTCCTTATGGCAGGTTTTGCAATCCATGCTTAGGGTAAGGGCCTTTCCTGTTACGGAAGCTTCCACTTCTTGGTGGCCCAGGGACTGGTTCACGGCGTCCATACTTTCCATATAATCTACCGAAATAAAGAAATTGGAGGCATCTATGGGGCTCCCATCGGCATCCTGGGCAGTAACTTTATAGGCAATGGGCCTCCCCGCCTCAAAAGCGTCCATGGAATCGTCCAAAAGCGTAATAGTAACTACCGGCCTAGAATTGCCGGCCACTATGGACATATAGCCACTTTTTGCAACTTCTCCCTTATCATCGCTTACGGTGACAGAAAGCCTGTAGTTGCCTTCTTTGGAATACGTATAATCCACTTTGGGAACCCGGGTCTCCCGGGTTTCCCCGTTTCCAAAATCCCAGGTATACGTAATCGCATCATTCTCGGGGTCAACTACATCAACCTGGGCTTTCACGAGTAAGGGAAGGGTCCCTGAATTGTGGTCTACCGTAAGGGCTTCAATCTTTGGCGGACGATTGCCCGCATTATATTGGACGTAACCAAGGCCCGAATCCACATTTTGGGAAAACCAACCGCTACCATATTCCAGAAGGTATACCCGCCCATCGGGGCCCATTTCCATATCGATAAGGTTGTTGACCTGAATCTCCGGGGCAAAAGGTTCCATTTTGTTAAAAGTACCATCCTCAAACAAGGTAACCGCCTTTATCCAGCCCCGAATCCATTCGTATATCAATACTTTTCCGTCGTAATACTGCGGGAGCCCACCTCCGTTGGGGTACATATCGGAATAATATGTAGGGCCCGCCATTGCGTTTCGTCCGCCGGTACCCACCTGAGGAAAATCCCCTGTTGGTGCATACGGGTAATATACATAAGCTGGACGGGCCGGTGGCAATTCCCTTAGACCCGTATTGTTCCTGGAATCGTTAATGGGCTTTTGGGGGTTAAAAGTGATTCCACTTTCCCCGGTTTCAAAATCGAAATCCACATAGGGTTGGTTGTTTCCCACGAATAGCGGCCAACCGAAATTACCAGCTTCCCGGGCCTGGTTCATCTCGTCATACCCGCGGGGTCCCCGGGCGGGATCATCCTTTCGGGCATCCGGACCAACGTCGCCCCAGTATACATAGCCGTTCTTTTGGTCTACCGAAATCCGATATGGATTGCGGTGCCCCATGGTGTAGATTTCGGGTCGGGTTTTTGGGGTTCCTTTAGGGAATAGATTCCCTTTTGGAATGGTATAACCGCCATCTTCATTCACCTTGATCCGGAGAATTTTCCCCCGCAAATCATTGGTGTTGGCGGACGATCTTCGGGCATCGTACTGCTCCTTCCCGGGCAAATCGTTAATAGGCCCATAACCCCGAAGCGCATATTTGGCACCTTTTTCATTGAACGGGGTAGAATTATCCCCAGTGGATAAATACAAAAGTCCATCCTTGTCAAAGGCAATGGATCCGGCGGTATGGCAACAGATTTCCCGCTGGCTATCCACATCTAGGATAACTTGTTCCGATGCCAGGTCAAATTCCCCATCCACAAAGGTGAAACGGGACAAACGGTTGACCCATTCCTCCCCCGTGGGTGCATAATACACATAGACCCAATGGTTTTGGGCATAATTGGGATCTTTTTGAAGGCCCATAAGTCCTTCCTCGGCATTTACATTGGGGGTGTGCAGTGTTTGGTGATACACATCCAGTTTGGCCACTTCTTTAAGGGCATTGGTCTGCGCATTAAACCATAGTATCTCTCCACGTCGTTGCCCGATCAACACATCACTATTGGGCAGAACGGTCATCTCCGTAGGTTCAAAGAATTTCCCGCTTGTTAAGGTAACCTTGGAAAAACGATCCACATCCGGAGGAATCTGGGTGGTGGCCTTGTTATAATCCAATTTCAGATTATCCCCAATGGCATATTGAATACCGCCCAGTAAATGTTGGAGAAATAAGGGTTCCGAATAACTGGCCTCCGTATGTCCACCCCCGGTATAAAAGGCACGGCCGCCATCGTATTCATGATACCAGGCTATGGGGTGGTAATCCCCATTGGTTCCGCCCTCGTAGGTAGATTCATCCAAGGTCATCACCACGTTCACATCCGGGTTCAATTTTTTGTAGTTGTACAGTTCATCCGTTCGTGGCCATATGGAATCCAAGTGTCGGGTCGCAATAAAGTTTTTGTCCGTAACGATGAAGTGGGCCTCCGGCGTTCCGGCAGGGTGACTTTGGAAATGCCCTCCTACCAACTTACTGTACCAGCCCCAATCATATTCGGTATCCGCAGCGGCATGTATCCCAACGAATCCACCTCCGGATTGGATATAACGTTCAAAGGCGGCCTCCTGTTTGTGATTAAGAATATCGCCCGTTGTACTCAAAAAAACCACGGTAGAATACTCCTTTAGACCGTCATCGGTAAAAACAGCTGCATTTCGGGTG
>JBCCZF010000472.1:0-3193 GCA_039188035.1 Bacteroidota bacterium
AAATCGCGGAAACGGATTACGAGACCGAGACCGGACTAATGTATCGTAAAGGGATGGGAGAGCATCAAGGCATGCTCTTTATCTTTGACGACGAACAATATCACAGTTTCTATATGAAGAATACCGAATTTCCCCTGGATATCATCTTTATCAAAAAGGATGGTATTATAGCCAGTTTCCAGGAAAATGCCCAACCCCGGGACGAAACGAGCCTTCCTTCCCAAGCCCCTGTACAATATGTGCTGGAGTTGAATGCCGGATTGGTTCAAAAATGGGGATTGCAGATAGGGGACAGTATTTCGTTCAACAGGTTATAACCACTATGGATCTCCTTTTGGAAGGTGAGCAAACCAAGCGCCTAATGTTCCGTAAGTTAATACCTTTGGACTTTGCGGAATGGGTGCCCTTTCACCGTGACCCACGTAGCACCCAGTATTGGGAGGGCCTTCCCAAAAACCCTGAAGTGGCTTGCCAAGAACAGTTTAACCGAACTTTTGAACGCTACGAAAAAGGACTGGGCGGGATGAATGCCCTCATCCTTGCCGATACAGGAAAACTCATAGGGCTCTGCGGTCTTTTGATCCAAGAGGTGGACAACCAAAAGGAACTGGAAATAGGATATTCCCTATTGCCCAAATATTGGAAAAAAGGTTATGCCACCGAGGCCGCAATCCATTGCCGGAATTATGCATTTAAACACCACCAAGCGGATTCGCTTATTTCCATTATACACATAGACAACCTTCCCTCCCAAAAAGTGGCCTTAAACATTGGGATGTACCTGGATAAAACCACCCGTTATAAGGATAATCCTGTGGATATCTATCGGATTACAGCCCAAACTTTTGCGGCTATGGGCAAGTAACAGTCAAAAATCAACCCGTGTTTCGGTTTGCCCCGGCTATGGCGTTTATGGTAAGCATCAATTCGGTCTGTGTCATCTCCGCAGCTTTCGGATCTTTTTCCCTTTGGGCACGCCACTTCGCCAAAAGCTCCGTTTGTTTTTTGTGTAAGGAGGCCATTAGACCCGCCCTAAGCCGGCTGGAATAATAGTGGTTTTTTCGCCTTTGTTTAATATCCCGTTCCAAGAGGTCCTGCAAGTGAAACCGCATAAGCCCCAACTCCTCCAAGAACATGGATAGGAACTCCTCCTTCACTTTTTCATCTGGAACCAGTTCCGCATATAATCTCATGATTTCCTCATCGGTCGCGGCCAGACTGCTATCCACATTGGTAAACACGTAACGAAGAAAGGGATCCCCTTTGAGCGCTTCCTTCAATTTTTGATAATCCTCCGGATCGGAAGATCTCAATTGCTTAAGTGCACTACCCAAACCAAACCAACTGGTCATGTGGTATCTGGATTGGCTCCAGGAAAACACCCATGGGATCGCCCTAAGATCTGCCAGGGAATTGGCCCCTGTCCGTTTTGCCGGCCGTGACCCAATTTTACTGGTCTCAATGGCGTCGATCGGGGTGGCCGTTCTAAAGAAGGGAATAAAGCCTGGAGCGTTTATAAGCTCCCCGTACCGCCTTTTACTTTCTTGGGCTAATTTTTCGATGATTTCGGCATGTTTATGAAAGGTCCTTGGCCTATCCTTTTCCAATAGGGTCTTGCTTAAGGTGTTGGCGACCAATAGCTCTATATTATATGCCGCATTGACCTTGTTGGCATATTTTTGGGCAATGGTCTCCCCTTGTTCGGTAAGCCGAATATCACCCTTTGGCGAACCATACGGTAGGGCTTGGATAAAATAGTGCGTTGGCCCGGAACCGCGACTAATGGAACCTCCCTTACCATGGAAAAAGCGAATATCCACCCCAAACTCTTCACCTACCTGGGCCAATTTGTACTGCGCTTTATAAAGGTTCCATTGGCTTGCCATAATACCACCATCCTTGTTGCTATCACTATAGCCTACCATAATCTGCTGCCTTGGTCGGGCCAATTTTTTCTGTTGTCGTTCATATTCCAAGGAACGCGCAACCATGGCATTGCTCAGGTATTTCCTAAGAATATCAGGGCCGTTCTCCAAATCCTCAATAGTTTCCAATAAGGGTACCACATGGACTTTGCAGACCAGACCTTCCCCTGTCATTTGGGTAAGTCCAGCCTCCTTGGCCAAAAGATATACTGTCAATAGATCGGAAAAAGATCGGGTCATGCTCACGATAAAGGATCCTATACAGTTAAACCCATATTGCGCCGTATGCGACTCTACCGTCCGGTAGCACTCCATAACGGCCCGGGCTTCCTTATCCAAGGGGGTCTTGGGATGCACGAACGGACGGGCATGCCGTAGTTCTTCCAGTAAAAACCGTACTCGTTCCTCTTCCGTCCAGTCGACAAAGGCATTTTTTTCCCAATGAGCGGCCTTTAATAGCTGGGATACCGCCTTATCGTGAAATGTGCTGTTTTGCCGAATATCCAAAGCCGCCAAATGGAACCCAAAGACTTCTACAATACGCATAGTCTCTGTAATATCCGAATAGGCCAAGACCTTGGCGCCAAAATGCAAAAGCTCTTGTTGCAAAAGTTGCAGATCCGCACGCAATTGGGACGAATATATGTAGGCTCCCTCTACTTTAGATAATCGTGTTGCATGCCCTCGTTCAGTATCCACAGGTAATTTGGCTATCATTAAGGAAATCATCTGTCTAAATGCCTCCCCTTTATTCCTCTTGAACACCAAAGATCCATTTTCCCCAAGTTCCCCCCTCATTTCACGAACCCTATTCTGATAGTCCACACTACAGTCCTTAAATTTATGGGCAACGCTAAGCCTTCGTACCAATCCGCTTAGTTTTCTACGGATTACCACAAAGGCGTTAAGACGCAACTGAAGCAAGGCGCCCTGGGTCACCTGGGCGGTAACTAGGGGATGCCCGTCCCGGTCTCCCCCTACCCAATTGCCAAAAGTTATCCGAGGAAATAAATGATCCGCTTTCAAATGCTCCGACTTAAATCCCACAAAGGACAAGGCATGGGTTAAGCGGTTGTCCATAATGGGTATCACCAACGGAAATACGTTCACCAGATAATGCAGCACATTCCTGAACTCCGAGTCTACATCCGGCTTTTCTAGGTAAATCTCCCCGGTCTTCCACAGTCGGTACAACGTCAATTTCAACGCCTTCCGTATGCTCTGTTTTTCGGGCAGGGAGTACATGGTATTTTCCAACTGCACCAACA
>JBCCZF010000473.1:0-3188 GCA_039188035.1 Bacteroidota bacterium
CAAGGGGGTCCTTAGCTCATGGGAAATGTTGGTGAAAAAACGTAACTTTTCCTCGTTCAGCTTTTCATCATGTTCTCTTTTCACCTTCTCCATTAAGAGCTGGTTCCTTAACCGGATCCTGTCCTTTAGCTGGCGGCGCACCAAATAGATAAGGATAAGGGTCAAGGCCAAAAATGCCAACCCCGCTTGATAACTGAGCCAAAAAGGAGGCAATATCCTTATCCTATAGGAAGAGACATCACTCCAAACGCCATAGGCGTTCTTGGCCTTTACCTTAAAGACATATTCGCCAAAGAAAAGATTGGTGTATTGAACCGTGCGTTTGCCGGGACCGACCGTATTCCAGACCTCATCAAAACCTTCAAGGGTATAGCTATATTGGTTCTGAAGCTCGTTGATATAGGAAGGGCTCGAAAATGTTAGGGAAAAATTCTTATTGGCATTGGAGAGTTCTAGTTCACGGCTGTAATTAATGTCCGTTTCCAGTATTTTTTGCCCATTGATAGTACGGCCCACCTCCAGCTCCCTATTTTGGACCGTAATTGCGGTAATCATAGGCCTTGGGGAATTCCCATCACCCTTTAAGCGATAGGGCGAAAAGGATATTACGCCATTTTTACCCGCAATATACATGTTGTCGTCATCGCCGTAAAAGAAGCCTCGGGAACTAAAAATATCCAAACGATTGCCGGACTCCAGGTAATACACCTTTAATTCCCCGGAGGAAAGATGGTATTGGCACAAGCGATTGTTGTTCACATTTAGCCAGAGATACCCTTTGGTATCGGCGATGATATCGGTAATCCAACGCCCTCCAAGTTCCTTGGGGCCCAAGAGCGGAACAAAGCTTTTGCTCCCGGTATCGTAATAATCCAGTCCCTTTCTGGTGGCCGCCCAAATTTTCCCTGTCCCATCTATGGCTATACCGCTTACGTTCTCATGGGAAACCCCCTTTTGTCCTTCTGTCCTGGCCTTGAATGCCCGGATGCTCTTTGTCTGCGGGTCATACCGCGTTATCCCAGATTGGGTGGCAAACCAAATAAACCCTTTGGCATCCACCTGGATTTGATTGATGTAAGCCCCCGGCAACAAAATACCCTCCGATTTTTCAGGAACCCCGGTTTTTGTATTTAGGACCACGGCTCCCTCCCCATGGGATCCCAAGAGTAATCTATCTTCCCCAAGTGGGGCGTAGGCCAATATCGGGAATTGGGAAAAGCCCACATCTACCACCTTGGAACTCTGGGAAGGGGCATTGTAAATCAATACTTGCCCATTCCATAGGCCACAATAAAAGTTTTTGCCATCCCGCGAATAGATACTGGCAATGTCCTCCCCCGAATTGAAAAATGGGACATACGTCCCTTGATCGTCCACGAACATCCCATTGTGACGCGTAGCCACCACTATTTTTTGAATATGGGTCTTGGTGAAACCCCGAATACGCGGGGCTTGATTCTCAATGAAGCCGGATATGGACTTGTTTAACCTGAACTGATCTTTATAGGGATTGTATTTGTCCAGACCATTCTCCGTACCTATCCATAATGCTCCCGAGTTGTCCAAAAACAGGGCGGATACCAAATTATCCACCAAGGAATCATCCTCTGACAACTCGGAATAATACCGCTCCAGCTCCTGATCCGCCACATTTTCCAAGGTATTCACCACTACAATACCTCCTAAAGTTCCCAGCCAATACTTGCCATCACGGGAGCGGGCAACCGAAATGAAATAGGGACCCAATTTATCCCTAAGGTCGGCATCCTGGATCGGGATAGGCCTAAAACCATCTGATTGCCTATCCAACTTAAATAGCCCGTCCCTACTGCCCACAAACACATCGGCCTTATGGTCCTCATAAATAAAGTTTACATAGGGGTTTGCCTCCTGAAAATTGTCCGGCCTTAACCTGTATTGCTTAATCTGGGAAATCTTGCCCAGGTTGTCCAGGACAATCTTAGCGATACCGCCAGTTCTATAACTGCCGATCCAAATGTTGCCTTGGGAATCCTCGAATATCTCTTTGATATAGTTAAAACCGGCCAAGGGAACCCTCTCAAAACTATTACTGCCAGGACGATAGATGGAAAATCCCTTGTTTTTGGTGCCTATCCAGACTTGCTTGAACCGATCTATATGAATGGCCCTGATCTCCTCGTCTTGAACGCTCATGGAATCGTTTCCGTCCGGAAGGAACGTTTTGAACACATTCCTGTCTATGTCAAAAAAAGCCAGTCCCTTGCGGGTACCGATCCAAAGGTTATTGGATTCCCTATCCAATTCCAAAGCCGTGATATCATCGTTGGGAAGTACCTCAGATCCATTGGAAGTATCCGAATAGGATTTGAACCCATACCCATCAAAGCGATTTAATCCGGAGAATGTCCCCAACCATAGATAGCCATCCCTGTCCTGAACAATATGGCGGACCGCGTTATGCGAAAGGCCGTCACTATCGTTGTAGTGCTCAAACTTTACGGTTTGGGCCTGCATTCCCAGCATTGGGATAACACAAATCAAAAAGAGTCTTAATCGATACACTCTGGCTATTTTATAAATGCCCTCCATCACTATTTTACACCTAACGCCTTCTTAAGGTCCTGGGGGCAGGGAACTCGTCCGGAGTTCGGTATATCCATCTGGATTGCACAAAAAGGACGTTCCTAAGGCGAATAGCGGCACTCCAGTAAGTCATTCAAAGGCCTGGGAGGTATCGCCCATAGTGAAATCCACATTGGCCCCTTTCATAATCTCCGAATGGGTAATGTAGTGCTGTTGGGTTTCCACACCCGAAATCCGTATTCCCTGAATATATCTTTTCCCCGAAGCCGCCCCCAAAGCATTGATAGTAAAATTATTACCATTAGCAAGCGCTATGGTGATGTGATCAAAAACGGGGCTGCCAAATTCATATTTGGGATCTTCCTCCGTTCCTCCGTTCATTTGAAACAAGCCCATTTTCATCAATACCGCCAGACTCCCCATAAGACCTTGGTCCTCATCCCCATTGTATCCGGTAGCCGGGGACAATCCATTAAAGGCCTTATCCACAACGTTCCGGGACCAGTATTGGGTAAGGTCCGGCCGTCCTAACTTGTTAAATACGAATGCCGTTTGAATGGAAGGCTGGTTGCCATAATTTATGGGGATGCGGCTATACTCCGGATGCAGTTCCTGGGCATGGG
>JBCCZF010000474.1:0-3185 GCA_039188035.1 Bacteroidota bacterium
AAGCCCAGGCCGTAATGTTGGTCATCTATTTCTTTATCTGACCGGGCTTAGAATATCTTCCAAATCGACGAGGGAATCCAATACATACGTAGGATCTGCGCTAAGCAACTGTTCCCGGGTATGTGCCCCGGTGGTCACCCCGATTGTCATTCCGCATTTGGCATTTTTACCTTCCTTAATGTCTATAATGGAATCGCCGGCCTTTAACACCTTGGCCGGGTTTTGGATGTTCAGGATATCCATGGCCTCAAAGATCATGTCCGGATTGGGTCGCCCGCGCTTTACATCGTCCGCGGTTACTAGAACATCATAGTGGATACCCATGGACCAATTCATTTTATCCAGCAACAACTGGGCAATTTCTGTACTATACCCCGTGTTCAGGGCCACTTTGATGTTCAAGGTACCCAAGGTATCCAACAGGTCTTCCACCCCGTCATAGGAGGTGACCGTTAAATTGGCG
Source organism: Bacteroidota bacterium (assembly GCA_039188035.1). Lineage (GTDB taxonomy): Bacteria > Bacteroidota > Bacteroidia > Flavobacteriales > Flavobacteriaceae > Ulvibacterium. The sequence goes on from JBCCZF010000474.1 coordinate 464, forward strand.
TAGGCTTCTTGTAAAAGTCCCTTAAAATCCTTGAAAATCTCCTTGGATAGATCCAATCGATCCCTGCCATCCCTTATTTTTAGGATATCCTTTATGGCCTGGTGTTTTTCCTTTCCCGCTCCGTGCTCCAGCACATAGTTTAACGAAAGTTCATATCCCCTGGCGTTAATTGCCTTTTGCAGGGTTTTGTATACGACATTGTCCTCGTTGACCACGGTTCCGGCCATATCAAAAACGGCGAGTGCTATCTTATGCATGATTTAAATGAAATATGGTGTTTACACTTTGTTTGGCATACCCGGCACTGCCTGTCATCCCCTTACCGCCGATACCGGTTACGATATGAATATCTTCATCGATGGTTCTTTCATAAATATCGGAGTTTTTGCATTGTGAATACCTACCAAACCAACGATGTTGTATTTTTTTACTGGGCAGTTCAATTATTTTTTGTGATTCTGCCAAGATAAAACGATCAATGTCCATATTAAGGTCAAAACCCAGATCTTCTTCATGCCCTACATCTGCATATTCATGCGAATCCCCAAGGATTACAGAACCGTCAATGGCCTGTTTGAAAAGGATATGTACACCCCATTTCTTTTCCGGAGTATCTGGATTTTCCCTGGATTTGATATCCCCGTAGGAAGGACATTCGGTAAAGGCTTCATAACGCCGAATGGATAAGCCCGAGAGGATCGAACCCCGCAGGAGATAATTCTGTTGGGGCTGGGTCTGCATCATCTGCAGTTTGGAAATTTCCAGATCGCTCTCCTGGAACAGCTGTGGATACAGGGTCTTAAAATCGCTGCCATTGCAGATAAGGACCTTACTGGAGGAAAAGGCTTTTCCAGTGGCCGTATGAACGCTAACGTGATCCAAAAGGGCGTCGCATTCAATCGCCTGGGTGTTGTAGAATAGATCTAGGCCCAGGGTGGCCAGGTATTTATGTAATCGATGGATCATGGCCCTGGGTTCAACAAGCACCTCTTCCGGGAAATAAAGCCCTGCCTTTACATAGTCTTTCCGTAAGCCCGGATAGTTTTCCAAGCATTCGGTGGCCGTTAAAAGTTGGGACGTATACTGATTGTCCCGGTTAATTTGATAAAGCTCTTCCAGAAGAGCCACTTCCTCCGTATTGGATGCCAAATATACAGTGCCCTCCTGGCGTACGGAAATATCGAATTGGGATTGAATCTCCTTGTATATAGCCAGACTTTCACGTCCGTAAGTCTGCCATTTTGTATGCATACCAGACGGTACTACCTGACCAAAATTGCGTACCGTAGCCCCCATGGGCATGGTATTTTTTTCCATCAGGGCCACGCTGAGTCCATGTTTAATGGCGTGGTAGGCATGAAAGGTGCCCAATACGCCTCCTCCTATAACGATAAGGTCATATTTGGTTTTCATATTTCAAGGTGTTTTTTTGAAACGGTGTCCTTTGCCTGTTTCGCCGATACTTTTTTCGAAAGAGTCCCCAGGAAACAAGTACGGTTACGAACCCAAGGGCCGCTATGAGATAGGTGGCCTGTGTGTAGAACTGTAACCAGGAAACCTGGGCATGCCCAAAGTTCTTGTACAGCAAAACTCCAACACTGCCCAAATAACCAAAGGCATCCGCAACATAAATTAGAAACCCGGCATTGCCCCGTATTCGAAAAGTGGCTATCATCCGGTCAAAGAACAGACTGTTAAAGGGCACGTAACAGGCATATAAGCCTAAACCTGCCCCGATCATCCAGGTTACCGGGCCAATGGCATTGATGTTAAAAAGAAGTGTAGATGCCCCTAAGAGCAGACTCCCTAAAAACAACAGATAATGATAGTAGCAAAATGCACGATAATTATCCTTGATAAAAGCAAAGGAAGCCATAATCAATAATACCAAAATGGCTATAGGAATCTCAGAAAGGGTATATATGGATATGCGGCCTTGGTAACCGAGGGTATCCCATATTTCCCTCGAAAAATTGTCGCGGAAATCCCTTAGGACCGTAAGGCATACGTAGAAAATAATTAGAATGAGCAATGGAAAAAGGAATCCCAGAACCAATTTTTTTCGATCTTCCCCTTGCATGGGCCCCCGCTCCATGCGCAACACATTGTCCTCTTTGCTCGGAGCAGGGATTTGCTCCAAGAGAAGTGCAAAACCCACGAAAGGAATCAAAAACAGGGCACCCGTTACCGCAGGCATCCAAAATTCGGAGATACCCAAATGTAACATTATCCAGAGCCCGGCCGATTTAACCGCCCCGGTGGATACAATAAAACTGGAACACAGAACAACTCCCAAAATTTCGGTAAAACGCCTCCCCTCCAAATAGGAGAATACCACCCCCCAGATCATACCTAGGGACAGGCCATTAAAAAACATAAACATTCCATTAAAAGGATAGGAAACCCAGCCAAACAGGAGCAGGCTCAGTTCTGCTATTAGAATCATGGTAATAAGGTAGGACAACCTATGGGCCGCGAGTAGCCCGGAGATTACCCGGATGCCCATAAACTTGGAGATCATATACCCCAAAACCTGGGCTATGACCAATACAATCTTATAGTCAATGCCCCAAAGACCTGCCGCCAGGGGATGATGGTGTACCCGGCCCGCAGACCCGTGGGCCAGAACGGGTCTTCGCGGATCAATGCCTCGATGGCGGCTTCATCCTCGGCCTCGACGATCCAAGCACCGTCCCGCCCCGCGCCGTCGGGATCGGACAGG
>JBCCZF010000475.1:0-3180 GCA_039188035.1 Bacteroidota bacterium
CGGAAAAAATGTTTCGGATTTCATCCGATTTGGCATCAAAAAAAGTGAGTAGCAAAAAGGCATTGGGCCTTCTTTTGATAACCGTTTCCATAAGGTTCATGGTACCGGCGATTACCAGTTTGACCGTTCTGTTGTTATCGCTCATAATGTCCAGCCCTTTTCTGTGGTAGTTATACAAAGCTACGCGGAACTCGCGATAGGTGTTGGATAATAGATCGTCCACAAGTCGGAAGCGACTGCGGTTATTGCCGATTTCCTCCTTCCATCCCGAAAAATTGGTGCCTTGGGCCTGTGTTACAATGGCCTGGGCCTTACGGTAATATTCCGTCCCCCCTTCCAAGGAAAACGTATCCGCATCCAACCCCAAAATAATATAGATGTAATAGGATACCACGGCAATGAGATTGGATTCAAAGACATTTTCGTTGAACACCAAGGGTTGAAATTCCGTGTATTGGAAATTGAAGAAGTTGTCCTTATGGTTAAAAATCGGGGTTTGATACGAGGTATTGTACACAGGCCTAGAGGATTGCACTTGAATATTGGTCTGGAACCTATCGTTCTCCAAGGCCGTAACCGTAATGAACATTTGGGCGTTGATCTTTTCATTTTCCTGAAACACCCTATCCGTCCATTTGTTTTTGTTTACAAAGTCGTTCAGGGCGCGTTCCATGGTCTGTATCATTTGCTGATTGGTCTGGGAGACCTGGTCGGCATTTACGGTAATGGTACAATTTAATTCCTGGGCAGGGGCGCTGAAAAAAACAAGGATAGCACACAGGATCACGAAAAGATTACGCATGGACTCTTTGAATAACTTCGTTTAGGATATCCAAGGCCACTTGGGCCTTCTTCTTAACATCAAACGTGACTACGCCGGATTTCTTGTCCAAAAACGTTATTTTATTGGTCTGTGTCCCAAATCCCGCCCCTTCGTCGTTCAAGGAATTGAGTATTATGGCATCCAGGTTCTTCCGTTGTAGTTTTCCCTTGGCATTCTCCAGCTCGTTCTCCGTTTCCAAGGCAAATCCCACCAAGTATTGCCCTTTTTTGTGTTGTCCCAAGGACAGGAGAATATCCTTGTTGCGAACCAATTCCAAAGTAAGGATGTCCCCTTTCTTTTTTATTTTCTGGTCGGCTACGGTCTTGGGCCGGTAGTCGCCAACTGCGGCGGCACAGATTACAATGTCCATAGCCCCATAATGTTCATGTACCACTTGGTACATCTCCTCTGCGGAAACCACACGTATAAGCCGAACCTGGGGATGGTCCATTTCCAATTGGGTAGGCCCTGAAACCAAAACCACCTCGGCTCCAAGGTCCGCCGCGGCATGGGCAATCTCAAAGCCCATAGCCCCCGTGGAACGATTGCCAATAAAACGTACCGGATCCAAGGCCTCATGGGTGGGCCCTGCGGTTATCAGTACCTTTTTGTCCCGAAGAGGAAGTCCCAGGGCCAGGTAATCGCGCATTTTTTCAACAATATCCCCAGGTTCCGCCATCCTACCTTCGCCGTGAAGGCCACTGGCCAATTCCCCTGAAGTGGGCGGTATAATGATATTACCAAAGGTTTTCAGTTTTTCCAGGGAGACTTTGGTGGAGGGATGCCTGTACATATCCAGATCCATGGCCGGCGCAAAGAAAACAGGGCATTTGGCCGAAAGATAAATTCCCAATAGCAGGTTATCACAGACCCCATTGGCCATTTTTGCCAGTGTATTTGCCGTGGCCGGGGCAATTAACACCATATGGGCCCAGAGCCCCAGTTCCACATGATTGTTCCAATCCGTGGTAGGGCCTTCTTCTTTAACGTAGGACGTAAGCACGGGATTCTTGGAAAGCGTGGCAAGGGTAAGCGGGGATACAAAGGAACCGGCACTCGTAGTCATCACTACTTGGACGTTTGCGCCGGCTTTGACCAGTAAACGGACAAGAAAAGTGGATTTATAGGCAGCTATCCCTCCAGTAATGCCCAAAAGGATGTTTTTGCCCTTAAAAATCATGGTCTAGGCGTCCTTCTCCGTATTTCTGTAGTAAATCTTGTCGCTAAGCCATTCCTCAATGGCCAGGGCATGGGGTTTGGGAAGCTTTTCATAGAACTTGGAAACCTCAATTTGTTCCTTATTCTCAAACACTTCTTCCAGGCTGTCGCTGTAGGTGGCAAATTCCTCCAATTTTTCCAGAAGCTCCTTTTTGATTTCGGAATTGATTTGTACCGCTCTTTTGGCCGTTATGGAAATGGCCTCATAAATGTTCTCCGTCTTGGTATCGAACTCATTCTTATTAATGGTAATAGTACTTACCGGGGCCTTGGAATTCTTAAGATCGTTCATAATCTGTCTTTAAATATCTTATTTGGCATTTGCCTCCGTAACCGGGTTGAACACCTGTAATTCTTCTTCTATTTTCGTCAACAGTTCCTCTGCTTCACGCTCATACTTGGTTTCAGGATACTGTTTTTTCAAGGTTTGATACGCCGCCCTAGCTATCTTGAGTCGGTCCACCTTTAGGACTTCGAAACTGTTCAAGGCCAAGTTGGTAGTAGCACTCAACTTGATAAAAAGGGCATCCTCCCGAAACTCGGAACCGGGATAATCGGAGACAAAGTTATCCACGGAAGCAATGGCCGATTTGAGCATGTCAAAGTTAAACTCGCCCAACTTGTTGTACTGCTTGGCAATTTCAAAAGCTTTTTTCTCTTTTTTGGTCGTGAGTTCCTGGGCCATTTCATTGGCTTCGGAGAAATACTCGGATTCCGGAAAGGTGTTGATGAAATTCTGCAATTTGATCAAGGCCTTGTCCGTATCCGTCTGGTCCAGGGAATATACCGGGGAGAGTTCATAATAACTCTTGGCCGCCAGAAAGGCCGCTTCCGGCACTTTCTCGCTCTTTCCATAGGATTTCAAAAAGCGCTCAAATTGATACCCCGCCATATTGTAGTCCTTGCGTTGGAAATAGGTATCCGCCAAAAAGAACATGACCCGTTCCCCCTGGGGTTTGCCAATGTATTTTGGGGCAATTTGTTCCAACAGGCGATTGGCCCTTTTATAGTCCTTGGCATCGTAAAACTTTTGGGCCATATCGTATTTGGGCTTTACCTCTTCGTTCTTAAGTACTTTTTGATACTCGCTACAGGAATGTAGCCCTAAAAGGAATTGAATCGATAAGAGAAACAGGGAA